>DJEH01000015.1:0-4362 GCA_002431845.1 Prevotellaceae bacterium UBA5903
ACCTTTACCTTTACCCATACGGACATCGGCAGGCTTACGAGTGATTGGTTTGTCAGGGAAGATACGAATCCAGCTCTGTCCTTCACGTTGCATATAACGAGTCATGGCTACACGAGCAGCTTCGATTTGACGACCTGTTAGCCAGTGCGTATCAAGGCTCTTGATACCGAAGCTACCAAAAGCTAATTGGTTGCCACGTTGAGCGTTACCTTTGCAACGGCCTTTTTGCGGTCTTCTGTATTTTGTTCTTTTCGGTTGTAACATAATACTCTAACTGAAAAAATCTGATTAGCGGTTGTTGTTTCTCTTGTTACGGAACTTGCGGCCACCGTTAAAGTTTCCATTACCGCGAGTTTCTTTCTCCTGAGTGAAGTTAGGAGTGAGGTCACGCTTGCCATAAACTTCGCCACGGCAAATCCAAACCTTAATACCGAGCAAGCCTACCTTTGTGAGTGCCTCGCATTGGCAGTAGTCGATATCAGCGCGAAGAGTGTGCAGAGGAGTACGTCCTTCTTTGAACATTTCCTTGCGTGCCATTTCAGCACCGTTCAGACGTCCACAGATTTGAACTTTGATACCTTCAGCACCCATACGCATAGCATTTGCGATAGCCATCTTGATAGCACGGCGATATGCGATTTTGCCTTCAACTTGGCGAGCGATGCTCTTACCAACGATGTTTGCGTCGAGGTCAGGCTTTTTCACTTCGAAGATGTTGATTTGAACATCCTTGTCAGTGATCTTCTTCAATTCTTCCTTAAGCTTATCAACTTCTGCACCACCCTTACCGATGATGATACCTGGGCGTGAAGTACAAACAGTGATAGTGATGAGCTTAGTTGTACGTTCGATAACGATGCGGGATACGCTGGCTTTTGCCAAACGAGCGTCGAGATACTTACGGATTTTGCTGTCTTCGAGAAGGTTGTCACCAAAGTTACGACCGCCGAACCAATTAGAATCCCAACCGCGAATAATACCAAGTCGGTTACTTATCGGATTTACTTTTTGTCCCATATCGATTAATCATTAGTTTTAGTACCCACGAACAAAGTTACGTGGTTTGAACGTTTACGAATTCTATAGCCTCTACCTTGAGGTGCTGGACGCATGCGCTTAAGAGTTACGCCTTCGTCAACAAAGATTTTGGTTATAAACAATTCGCCATCTTCAGCTTTGCGATCGTTCTTCTGTTCCCAATTGGCAATTGCAGAACGCAATAGCTTTTCGAGTACTTCAGAAGCAGCCTTCTTAGAGAACTTGAGTGTGCCGAGGGCGCGGTTCACCTCCATGCCACGAACTAAGTCTACAACGTAGCGCATTTTGCGTGGTGAAGAGGGAACATTTTGCAATTTTGCAAAATACTGGGTCTTCAGGGCTTCTTTTCGTTTTTCAGCCGCTAATCTTTTTCTTGCTCCCATTATTTAATTAATTCTTTTTTTCTGGATTGAATAGTCCTGCTTACTTTTTCTTGTTACCAGCATGTCCGCCAAACTTGCGGGTGGGTGCGAACTCACCGAGCTTGTGGCCTACCATGTTTTCAGTAACATAAACAGGGATGAATTTGTTTCCGTTGTGAACAGCAATGGTATGTCCAACGAAGTCGGGCGATATCATTGAAGCTCTGGCCCAAGTCTTCACCACGTTTTTCTTACCGCTTTCATTCATGGCAAGAACTTTCTTTTCGAGAGAGACTGCGATGTACGGGCCTTTTTTAAGAGAACGACTCATAAATTCTTCTTTGTTTTAGTGCTTGTTACTTTTTACGTCTTTCGATAATGTACTTGTTTGATTGCTTCTTAGGAGCTCTTGTCTTCAAGCCCTTAGCATACAAACCTGTACGTGAACGTGGGTGACCACCACTCTGACGGCCTTCACCACCACCCATTGGGTGATCAACTGGGTTCATTACAACACCACGGTTGTGAGGACGACGTCCCAACCAGCGTGAGCGACCAGCCTTACCTGAAGATTCAAGTGCGTGATCTGAGTTACCTACGCTACCGATTGTAGCTTTGCAAGCACTGAGGATTTGGCGAGTTTCGCCTGAAGGCAATTTGATTACGCAATACTTACCTTCACGTGAAGTAAGCTGAGCGAAGTTACCTGCCGAACGAACGAGCAATGCGCCTTGTCCAGGACGAAGTTCAATGTTGTGAATTACTGTACCGACTGGGATGTTCTGCAATGGAAGAGCATTACCAACTTCAGGAGCAGCTTCAGCGCCAGACATAATTTGGTCGCCAACTTTCAATCCATTAGGAGCGATAATATAACGCTTTTCACCATCAGCGTAGAAGAGAAGAGCGATACGAGCCGAACGGTTTGGATCGTATTCAATCGTCTTTACGACTGCGGGTACACCATCCTTCTCACGTTTAAAGTCGATGAAACGGAATTTTCTTTTGTGACCGCCACCGAGATAACGCATTGTCATCTTACCAGTGTTGTTGCGACCACCAGAAACTCGCTTACCGTAAACGAGAGATTTTTCTGGTACGGATGCAGTAATTTCTTCGAACGTACCAATAATTTTGTGTCTCTGGCCCGGTGTAGTGGGCTTAAATTTACGTACTGCCATTATTTATTTAGATATTGCTGTAGAAATCGATGCTTTCGCCTTCTTTGAGGGTAACGATTGCTTTCTTAAAAGCATTGCTACGGCCACGAACCAAGCCTGCCTTTGTATAGCGAGCTTTAGTCTTGCCAGCATATTTAATAGTATTCACACTTACAACGCTTACATTGTAACGTGCTTCAACTTCTGCCTTAATCTGAAGTTTGTTAGCTTCAGGGCGCACGATAAAGCTGAACTGATTCAGCTTTTCTGTAATCCCATTAGCCTTTTCAGACACGAGGGGTTTAATGATAAATGCCATTTTCTGTTGCTATTTTTACTTGGTTAAGACAGTCTCGATTTGGTTAAGTGCGCTTTCTGTCACTACCATAGCTGATGCATTAAGCACGCCATAAGTATTGATATTTGAGGCAATAGCCACCTTTGCACTTTGTATATTGCGAGCTGACAAATATACATTTTTATTAGCTTCTGGAAGAACTACGAGTACCTTTTTATCAGAAACTTTAAGATTATTTATAACTTCAACAAATGACTTTGTCTTTGGAGCATCAAATGTAAAATCTTCAACTACTACGATAGCATTGTCTTGAGCCTTGTAGCTAAGAGCACTACGACGAGCTAAAGCTTTTACTTTCTTGTTGAGCTTGAAGCTATAATTGCGTGGTTTAGGACCAAACACGCGAGCACCACCTACGAGTACTGGTGAGTTGATATCACCGCGACGTGCACCGCCACCACCTTTTTGACGACCGAGCTTACGTGTAGAACCGCTCATCTCGCTTCTTTCTTTTGACTTTGCTGTACCTTGACGTTGAGCAGCTAAGAATTGCTTAACATCGAGGTAAATAGCGTGGTCGTTCGGCTCAATGCCAAAAACACTATCGTTAAGTGTTACCTTGCGGCCGGTATCTTCACCTTTGATATTGAATACACTAACTTCCATTGCTTACTTCTCGATAATTACGATTGAACCTTTGCAACCTGGAACAGAACCCTTGATAAGTAGAAGGTTGTGTTCGGGGATTACCTTTAACACTTTCAAGTTTTGCGTAGTTACGCGGTCGCCACCAAGCTGACCACCCATGCGCATACCCTTGAACACTTTTGCTGGATAAGAACAAGCACCGATAGAACCTGGCTTACGTAAGCGGTCGTCCTGACCGTGAGTGCTTTGACCTACACCACCAAAACCATGACGCTTCACAACGCCTTGAAAACCTTTACCTTTAGAAGTACCGATAACGTCTACAAAGGTTGCGTCATTAAAGAGTTCTACTGTAAGAGTATCACCAAGGTTCAACTCTTGCTCAAAACCCTTAAATTCTGCCAAATGACGCTTGGGAGTTACACCAGCCTTCTTAAAGTGGCCCATTAAAGGAGCAGAAGTATTCTTTTCCTTTGCATCTTGGAAACCAACCTGAACGGCTGCGTAGCCATCTTTCTCGACGGTCTTAATTTGCGTCACAACGCAAGGACCTACTTCGATAACAGTGCATGGTACATTCTTACCCTCGGCACTGAATACGGATGTCATTCCGATTTTTTTTCCTAATAATCCTGGCATTTCAGTCTTATGAAAATGATATGTAAATTGTTTTTTGTTCCGTCGCCCAAGCACGTTTAAGCATGGGTCGGAGGGTTATTACTAACCTAGGACTGATAAGTCCCTCAAAACAAAGCAGTTTTCTAATGTTTCCTACTTTCGAAGTGCAAAGTTACGATTTTGTATTTATACTGCAAATATTTTTTGCTTTTATTTTTATTCGTACGCACATTTATAC
>DJEH01000015.1:4451-10855 GCA_002431845.1 Prevotellaceae bacterium UBA5903
ATGCCATTAAAAAACAATCGACAACACGTTCAGTTTCTTACTCTTATAAGTAGGTATCCTATCAATTTAGTTTGTTTTTTACTTTATTTTTCTACTGGACATAATTTCTTCATTGAAATCTTATATGCCACACATACCATGGTGCCTGTCAATACCCACGAAAGCGGGTACACTTGCAATAACTGTGCAAAGCCATGGTAATGTGGAACAACACAAAATACCCATAGCATACGTAAAAAACATGTGCCTATAATAGTCATTAACGTAGGTAGCATTGACTCGCCCATGCCTCTGAGTGCCGAAGCAGTTATTTCATAGCTGCAAGCTATAAACTGAAATAGTAATACACCCTCCATGCGTATTGCACCATATTTCAAAACCTCTGCATCCGTAGTAAAAAAGCTCAAGAAAAAGTGGTCACCCCATACAAATGATATATTAGCTACCATACAACTTACAACCCCCATTATCATACAGAGGTGATAAACACGTCTCACGCGGTCATATTTTTTTGCACCATAGTTTTGTCCTATAAACGAGATTGCAGCCCCATTAAATGCCACAAGCAGGTAATAACAATAGTATTCAAAGTTCTGCGCAGCTGCCGACCCTGCCACAGCTGTTGCACCATAGCCATTGATTGCACTTTGCACCACAACGTTTGACAAAGAGAACACCATACCTTGCAAGCCTGCGGGCACACCTATCTGCAGCATTTTTTTTAATTCCTTTTTGTATATACGCACATGATGAAATTGCAATTGCATTGGACCTTGCTCCTTGCGTAATAGAATAATGATAAGAAATGCACTCAACGCATTAGCTATACCCGTTGATATTGCTACACCTTCAACCCCCATACCCAAGCATATCACAAAGAATAAATTGAGCATTGTGTTAATAATGCCTGCTGCAAATAGTATATAAAGGGGACGTCGTGTATCCCCCATACTTCGTAGGATGGCAGCACCAAAATTAAATATCAAGAAGAATGGTATGCCTATAAAATATATACGCAAATAAAGCACTGCCATATCAAGCACATCGGCTGGCGTATCCATTAGCTCTAATATGGGGCGCGATATAGCTATACCCAAAAACATTAACATCACGCCACATATCACTGCCAGTAGTGAAATGGTACTAACTGATCGACGTATTCCCTCATCGTCTTTTTGTCCTATATGGTTTGATATAACTACATTAGCACCCATTGATATACCTACAAATAAGTTTATGAGCAAACTTATAACTGGTGCGTTGCTCCCCACTGCTGCCAATGCTTTACTACTCGCAAAGCGTCCCACCACAGCCACATCTACTGAATTAAAAAGTTGTTGCAAAAGGCTACTTGCAGCTAAAGGCAATGCAAAAACAATAATTTTCTTTAACAATGGACCATTCAACATGTCCACCTTGGTGTTTGATGCCATACTTGTATTTTATTTAGGTGCAAAGTTAATGATTTTGGCTTATTCTGTTAATAATAAATAGTGTAGCAATGCTAAAAGGTCGAGTTGTTTATTCAATTTTGTTTTGAATAGACAACCCGACCTATCATTGAGTCATTTCTATCTGCAGTTTTTTATGGCTTTACCCTTTGTCCTATTGTATTATATATCTTGCCATTCTTTCGAATATACACATTGCTCTTGTGAAGAAACTTTCCATTGTTGCGTTTCACATTAGTCTGTACTAAATTTATGCCCGTAGGTACATTAACTACATTTATGTAAAACAGGTTACTATAATTGCTTGCCCAGCCTACAGTTGCTCCATACGAATCGAATACGCCCGTAGCCATAACGACAATTGAACCATCTGTTGTTCCGTCGCTACGCTTGCTTACCATGTAGTAAGTATTTTCTTTTGTACTACTTGCATCAACAATATCCCAATCACAAAAAGTTGCATTATATGTTTCCAACGTTCCTGCATTGTTATTGTAACCATAGTTATTGCCAGCACGCCAAATCATATACAATTTGCTTGCTTCATTATAAAATGAATACTTACCATTTGCTTGTTTCTGACATTTAAACAATGCTTTACTGCCCAACGCATCAGCCTTCGAACTACTAACTTCGAGCTTTGAATTGTTAATATATAGTGTGCGTTCAGTTCCGTCTTGTTGAATATTCGAGAAACTTACCACTTTACCATCCCATTTATCAGCTGGCACTTTATTCAACAATATTTTATAGATAGCATCAATTTGTTCTGTAGTAGGTTCGGCTGACCAATTAGCTACACTACTCTTTATCTGCTCTTTTTCACTGTCAGTCATATCCGTTTTATCAGCAACAGCACTGAAGTAAGTTCTCAGATATTCGCCACGATTTACATTGCGGTCTATGCTGTACTTACCATTAGTTATAGCTTCTAACGAAATAGGTAGATACACATTCTCAAAACCATCGAAATTGTGTGTGCCTGCACCCGTTGGGAAACTTGTACTAACAGGGTTTTGCTTGGTTCCCCACTTGGTTAATGTTTCTTCGTAAAAGAAGCCAATTTTATCATCTGCTTGCAAGTCTAAGCTACTATAAGCCGACGACGTGCTGCTCACTTGATAAAAACCATTCCAATCGTTCGAGAAAGCATCCAGGTTGTAAATATCACTTTCGTCTGCCAGCTCTTTGTAGAATATACCCACATTGTTACGTCCACTACCTGTAGGCATTGATTGTAATGCCACATACATTTGCTTACCATCACTATTGCGCTTTACAGGCACAATAAGCATTTCGCCATTAGTTGGGTTAGCACTTGGTGTTGCACTCAAACCGCTCATTGTTGCTTTGGTTTGAGTTTCCCATTTGCCCTCGCCCGTTTGGGTATTAGTGTAAGTATAAATATTAAAATAGCGTCCGCTTGCTGTACGACTTGTTATAATCACACGTCCGTCTGGCAATTCTTCACACTTAGGCTCGTCTCCGTTAGGAATAGGCGTAGCATTCGCACCACCTAAGGCCTTCCATGTACGACCAAAATCGTCTGAATAAATCACGCGGTTACCATTAGGACGAGCCGCAAGAGCTGCATATATGCGATAATAGTCCCCCACTTTCACCACACGACTTTGAAATATCTTGCCACCGCCAACAAAGGCTGCAGCCATAGGTTTGCCTTTATCAAATAGCCCATAGATGTCCTCTGTTTGGTTTACAGGCTTTTGCCATGTCAGTCCACCATCCAAGCTACGTATTGCAGCTATAATATTAGGGTTACTACGATTTGTCGTAGCATAAGTAAACACTGTGCAACCACCCACTGCCATTACAAGCGCCTCGTTGTGCTCACGATCCATCACTACAGCGGGGTCGCCGTATGCTGCCTCCATAGGTGTTTTTACATTATTGATGAGCGAAGCATCGCCTACTGCCACATCAATTTCCTTCTTGCTCCATGTTTGCCCATTATCATCGCTTATTTTAACCACGCAGTCCACTTGTCCAAAGCCAGGATCTGTTCCACCAACCAGTCTTGCAGCGCTTGCTATAAGTCTGCCACCTTTGCCACAGGTAATGCCAGGTATACGATAAGGAGGAATGTCCATGCCACCAGCGAGTGTACTAAAGAGTGTTGTGGGTTCCACACTTTGAGTGTCATCTTCTACGAGTTCGAGTATTGTAGACTTCGTTTTGTTCCAAGTAAAAGTTCCTTTGTCTACATATACCCAATAACCATTATTCTTTAGTTTTACCTTGCCTTCTCCTGCATCTACCATGCTATATTTAGTATTTGCAGTTTGGTCTACAAACAATTGGTAGTTACGGTCTGGCCCAATGTTGTTGTTTCTACCCTTTAGCTTGATTGTGCAAGCATCGCGAGTACCACTAATTTGGAAGAGATCATAATCCGTCTGTGCACTTATCTCTGTAGACCATTTTGTTTGGTTGGCAGCCGATTTTGCATAATGAGTATCGTCTATTTTAATCTTATAGTATCCCGAGAAGACTTCAGGAACATCAACTTCCTTGCCATTTAAAAAATCCTCTAATAGGTTCACCTTGTCAGCACATTCCTCGCCTGTAATCACATAGTCTTTGCAGTTTGCAAGTAGTGCATTGAGTTGTTTTAGTTTCTCGGCATTATTTTTATATTCTTCTTTGAGTATTTGTATTTTTTCAAACTGATGAATACCTTCAACTAAACGTTCAAAGCGTACCGACGAGCGGTTGCCAGGGTAATAACAATAAGTATCGCCACTACCAAATAGGCGGAAACGCGAGTCTGTTAATGGTGTTTCGTGCCAATTTATCCACGACCAATGCAAAAATCCATCCAGATTATTGGCTGCAGCGTGCAATGGCAAGAAGGCTGCCTCAGCAGGCAACGAATTTGTATAAATATTGGGTTCGGCATCTGCACACGACACGTAAAGTGTTGTAAGCAAACCATTGTCTTTGCGCCATTTTAATTGCTCTTTAGTAAAATTCTGCACTTGGTTCAGAGCCACACAATAGTCATACAATTTATTGTTAAGCGAAGAGTGGTAGTTACCTGCAAGTGCCATTTTAAAACCTTTTTCTTTGGCTATATTATAAGCATCAAGCATGGCACTCTCTCCACGTTCATCCATAGCGATGCAGGTCTTATCAAACCATCCTTTTTCTTGCAGATGTTTCTTAAAGGCATCTAAAAAATTATTCCACAATGTTTTATAGTCACTCGCACTTGTAGTGGTTTTTAGGTCTACATCTTTCTTCGACTTTTCGTCATAGTATCTAAATGTCATGTCCCATGGCACCATTGAGTAGCAGTTAATCTGTTCGCTTATGCCACATTCTGCACAAAGTTCTACGTATTTATCAAAAATTGTATAGTCGTAGCTCCAGGTGCCATCAGCCTTCTTGGTGGTTTGTACCATTGGCGAGAATTTATCATGACTTTGGTCTCCCCATGGTTCGTAAAACATGATTGTGCTCACAACCTTCTGTCCTGCCTTACCCAACGCTTCAAGATAGGGACGTAGAGCTTTGATGTGTTCGTCGCTCCAACGTTCTACTCCATAATAGCGACTCACAGCATAGGGTTGTTGCCAAAGGTCAAGATGAAATTTTTGATCTGCAACAGCTGGCAACGTGCGCCCTATCACATTAATAGTTAGCTCAAGGTTTTTCAACACCTCACCTTTTTCGTTGATCACTTGTAGTGTCACCTTTTGCACACCTGTTTGCGCATCACGTGGCACTTCTATGCTACACCATACGGGTCTTGTTTCGCAAGCAGGCACTGCATGCGCTTTATCTTGGTCTATCACATCGGGCACAAGCCATTTAACAAGCGACATGTTGTGCGAGCCGCAACTTTTATAGTCATCGGTAATTACGTAGTTTAAAAAGCGTGCCTTGCACCAATCTACGACTTTTGATTTATCATCTACAAAACGCACTTTCAAGTTGCCTTGGTCGCTATTGCTATAAAGCACAGCCTCAATGTTTGCTCGTTCGCCCTTCCACGCTGTAATTTCAGCACTCAACGTTTCTGTTAGTTTGGGCACACGATGAATGGTGTAAAGCACATCACGGCTACCCCACGTTGCATGTAGCCCCTTGCTCAATGCGTTCCACTCAACTGCTGGCGGCGTATCACCAACACGAGGTTCCTCGTAGTCGTTTACTGGATAGTTGTCAGCTAATGCCGTTGCTGCCATCATAAACAATGCAGCAAGTAGTAGTTTTATTTTCTTCATACTATCTCTGCTTTATTGGTTAGTAATAGATTTTTTAAGAAAGCAATTCCCCTTACAATGTGAACATTTATACTAAGCAAAAATCAAAACACATTTGCTTGTGGCTGTTTGCGATTAATGTTCTTTTGTAACGGTTGTAAAGTTCTGCATTTTTTTTATTATTTGCAACTTTGTTTACAACAAAAAAAGAAGTAGTATAAACTGGAGGTGTATTTGCTATGGCTTGATGCATTTTATTGTGCCGACAAGTGTATGCTTATAGCCTCACGAAGCGGTGCTCATTGCTTATGGATGGGCTTAAAGTTGGCTCGTTTCGGTCGTAATGAATGCTCATCTCGGTCGTAATGAATGTTCGTTTCGGTCGTAATGAATGCTCGTTTCGGTCGTAATGAGCAAACTATGATGCGTATGCTTGCATAACTACCAACGCATTTTGACATTAAATGCCTACGTATTCTTGCATTACTACATTGTTCTGCAACGTGTTTTATTGCGTACTAAACATGTGCTCAATTTAATATTACAGCTATTCGTAATGTTCTGCAAGGACGATTTAATATAGCGTGGAGGCTTGTTAAGTAGGTATTCAAAATAATTTATATGATTCTGTTCTGCATTAATTGATATGTCTTAGCCGCCATACCAACAGGCTTCATCGGTCACGTAGTCCACTACGCTCTCTCTTCAGCCTATGCTTCTGACAAAA
>DJEH01000015.1:10921-11114 GCA_002431845.1 Prevotellaceae bacterium UBA5903
TAATTTTGAACACCTACTTAACATAAAAAAGGCTGTACTTCTGTATCATTAACTCATACAAAAGACAGCCTTTTTATTTGTCATTAAGTAAGTGAGCAAAATTATGTTTGAAAGAGTCCGGACTCTCAGTCCGAACTTCTATTCTAAAGCAATTTTGAACACCTAATTATTGTATTTCTTGAAACGAACTATT
>DJEH01000015.1:11189-12434 GCA_002431845.1 Prevotellaceae bacterium UBA5903
CTAAGTTTTTCAAGCATATCTACGGTCATTGCGTCAAGGTCGTACTCTGGTTTCCAATCCCACTCTTGACGTGCACAGATATCGTCAAGACTATTAGGCCAAGAGTCGGCATTAGCTTGCTTAAGTGGATCAACCTCGTAGGTCATCTCAAAGTTGGGTTTATACTTTTTAATTGCAGCAAACACGCCCTCGGGATCAAAACTCATTGAGGCTATGTTAAATGCATTGCGGTGGATAAGACGGGTTGGGTCGGCTTCCATCAACTCTACAGCTGCACGCAAGGCATCGGGCATATACATCATGTCCATGTAAGTACCTTTGGCTATAGGGCATACAAACTTCTCGCCACGAACGGCTGAATAATAAATATCGCAAGCATAGTCTGTCGTACCACCACCTGGGAGTGTTACATACGAAATCAAGCCTGGAAAGCGAACGGCTCTTGTATCTACGCCATACTTGCGGTAGTAATAGTCTGACAAAAGTTCGGTTGTCACCTTTGATACACCATAAATGGTGCGTGGGCGCTGAATGGTGTCTTGTGGCACGTGGTTAGGAGGGGTTTCGGGGCCAAACGAGCCAATAGAACTTGGGGTAAACACTGAACACTTGTGTTCGCGAGCCACCTCAAGCACATTCCATAATCCGTCAATACCAATTTTCCATGCCAACTGTGGGCGGCCTTCGGCTACAACACTGAGCAATGCTGCAAGGTTATAGATAGCATCGATGTTGTGTTTCTTTACAACTTCTGCAATTTGTTCGCCGTTTGTTACATCACAAATTTCTGCAGGACCACTTGCTGCCAATTCACCCTTAGGTGCTGCACTCGGAATGTATCCGCACACTACATGGTCATTGCCATAGATGCCACGCAACTTCATTGTTAGCTCAGAACCTATCTGTCCTGTAGCTCCAATTACCAAAATATTTTTCATTTAAGAACGTGTATTATGTTAGATGTCTTTCTCTTTATGCAAAGGTGCAATCTTTTTTTGAGAATATTACATACAACATTATTATTTTTCAAAAAAAAGCAGTTACTTTGTGGGTAGATAAGCAAGTAAACAAATTTATTTTAGAGTTCAAGCCTACATTGGATTGGCTGAAGCTCAACAGATCATAGCTTATGTTGATCGTGCCATACTCATGCTACATTGTCGGGCTGAAAGCCCAAAAGATCATAGCCCAGGGCGTTGCCCTGGGTTATGACAGAAAGGTGATGACGCTCTGAAAGAGCAAAAG
>DJEH01000015.1:12532-27411 GCA_002431845.1 Prevotellaceae bacterium UBA5903
CTTTTGCTCTTTCAGAGCGTCATTGAATAATGCAAGGATTCCCAGGGCATAGCCTTGGGCTTTCAGCCCGACAACCATGCAAGAATGTATTTCTAAAATAATTCTATTTGACTTTTATCAATTAATTTTGAGTATCATTTAAAACAATAAATCTAACAATTTTTCTAAACAATGTACGGTAAAATCAAAGAACATCTTCAGAACGAACTGAAGGATATTAAAGAGGCTGGTCTCTACAAAGAAGAGCGCCTTATTGAAGGTCCACAACAAGCTGCCATCCAAGTTAAGGGTAAAGAAGTACTCAACTTCTGTGCCAATAACTACCTTGGTCTATCTAACAATCCTCGCCTTATCAAGGCTGCCAAAGACATGATGGATCGTCGCGGCTACGGTATGTCGAGCGTACGCTTTATCTGCGGCACACAAGACATTCACAAAGAGCTTGAAGCTGCCATTTCAGACTATTTCAAGACTGAAGATACAATTCTTTATGCTGCTTGCTTCGATGCCAATGGTGGTGTGTTTGAACCTTTGCTCACTGCTGATGACGCTATCATCTCAGATGCTCTCAACCACGCTTCAATCATTGATGGTGTGCGTCTTTGCAAGGCTAAGCGTTATCGCTATGCCAATGCCGATATGGAAGATCTTGAACGCCAACTCCAAGCTGCTCAAGAGCAACGCTTCCGCGTAATCGTTACCGATGGTGTATTCTCAATGGACGGCAACGTAGCTCCTATCGATAAGATTTGCGACTTGGCAGAGAAATACGATGCACTCGTTATGGTAGACGAGAGCCACTCAGCAGGTGTTGTTGGTAAAACGGGTCACGGTGTGAGCGAGTTCTTCAACACCTATGGTCGTGTAGATATCTACACGGGTACCCTCGGCAAGGCTTTTGGTGGTGCAATGGGTGGTTTCACCACTGGACGCAAGGAGATTATTGACATGCTCCGTCAGCGCTCTCGTCCTTACTTATTCTCTAACTCAGTGGCTCCAGCCATTGTAGGTGCTGCTCTTGAAACCTTCAAGATTTTGAAAGAGAGCAACGAAATTCACGACAAGTTGGTAGAAAACGTAAACTACTTCCGCGACAAGATGATGGCTGCTGGTTTCGACATCAAGCCCACCCAGAGTGCTATCTGCGCTGTAATGCTCTACGATGCCAAACTATCACAAGTGTACGCAGCCAAATTGCAAGAAGAGGGCATCTACGTTACAGGCTTCTACTACCCCGTTGTACCTAAAGACCAAGCTCGCATCCGTGTGCAAATCTCTGCTGGCCACGAGCGCGAACACCTCGACAAGTGCATCGCCGCATTCATCAAGGTGGGCAAAGAATTGGGCGTATTAAAGTAATAAGGAATTTTTCATATACACTTTAAAGGTGTTCCACAGAATGGTGGAGCACCTTTCTTTTTGTACTTTTCTTTTTATAGAAGCAATATATAGAAATGAAAAATCCAAGCACAGATTGCGTTTCTATGCTTGGATTTTTTGTAGTATAAAAGATTTTTACATCTTATTCAGCGTCATCACCCTCAGATTCGTGCAAAGAGGTAAGCATCATATCAACTAAGGTCACGCCCATATTGCCTTTAGTCAAAGCGCTGTTAGTCCACGATTTATTATAGAAAGATATGTAGCACTTACCACTATATGCCAAAGGTATGTTTGCAGAAAAGACTTTCAATTGAAAATCTTCGGCATTTGCATCGGTTGGGAAGGTACAACTCTGCAACAATTCTGCCTTTGCAAGGTCAGCTACACTGTTGATAGGTTCTTTAGAAATATAAATATCAAAATTACCTGCCAAGTCTGCATAGTCCTCACCTAACATAGAACACATGTTAAGAGCTTGAACAGTAATTGCAGGGAAAATCTTTCCAGTAAAGTCAGCCTCATAAGTTAAAACGCTTTCATCCAACGTCGAAGCTAATTTAGCCGAATTATTAACAAAGAATGATTCATGATGTAAGAATGAGTTGCAGTAACCATAAATAGGCGCACCAAACAGTCCCTCAAGGCTGTTAAGGTCAAACTGCTGTACAGACTCATCGGTTTTAACCGAAGTAAACTTGGCAGCATTTTCTTCTGCACCGAAATCTACATTTTCATCAAGAGCTTCTTCGTAGTCATCGGTTGCCACAATTGCTGTTGGATTGCTACCATAAACAATCTGTCCTTCTACACGAGCAAAAGCTCTTACATAATAGGTTTTTCCTGCTTCCATACCAGTGATAGCAGCAGATTGTTCACCACTTGCTACCTCGTCACACGCAAAGTAACTGCTTGAAGGACTTGCTACTGGTGCATCTTCAATAGTGTCTATTACTACGCCCTCTTCTAACACTTTAGCGCCTTCGGGAATATCTACATTAATCGTAGCTTTTGCAGCTGTGCCATATAAATCAAGTTCTGAAATTTTTACAGTTGGTAACACATCTGCTTTTGCCGTGGGTTTGTCGTAGTCTGCCTTTTCAACATCGTCGTAACAAGAGGTTACCGTTGTCAAAGCAAAGCCCAAAAGCAATGTTTTAAAAATATATGATGTTTTCATCTTATTCTTTATTTAAAAGTGTGCCGCTTGCAAAATTGTTTGCATCCCTTGCATGCAATTCTGCAAGCAGGCACAAATTCGTTTCATAAAAGATTATTGCACAGGATTTTGATCATCCTCAGTGATGTTGTCGTTATCACGTATCTCGCTCTTTGGAATTTGGAAAATCCACTTGTAGCTATCGGCTGGAATGTTTACTTGTGTTGCAGAGTTCTCGTTGTTACCTTCATAGTCACGAACAAGTGGTTGTTTCAAACGCAAGCAATCAAAGTAGCCAAAGCCTTCGCCCCAAAGCTCAATACGACGTTGATTGTAGATATAAGCAGCAGTATACGTAGCTGGCGCAGTCCAATTAATTACACGATTAGGCATAAACTCTGCCATAACCTCTTTGGTCTGTTCTGTATTGCCAGCCTTGAAAGATGCTTCTGCTTCGATAAGATACATTTCAGAAGCACGCATGTAAACCACGTTGCCCAACCATTGAGCTACAAATGGGAACTTTCTGCTCACACCTGCAGGATTGGCATCTGTTGCATCCGCATCAGAGAAATACAATGTCTTACGAACATCGTTGTCGGGCATTGAGTTGTAGAGTGCCTTATCAATGAGCTGGTGATAAGCAGAAATGTATCCTGGAGAATCATAGCTATGCCATGAAGCCCACGATGCATAACCCAACTTTGTAGCATCTGTTGGAATAAATGCCCACATCACCTCTTGGTTACTTGCATCTTGATAGTTCCACGTTGTAGCCTCGTCAATATTGTTCAAAGTATAACCTTGGCGTGCATTGTGTGCCATCTGTGCTGCCTCAGCCCATTTATTCATCACGAGGTATACACGTGCTAAGAAACCTTCAGCAACTTGTTGGTCAATAAAGGTTTTGTCGCTACGCTTGTAACCATCAAGATAGCTGATAGCCTTTGTAAGGTCGCTTTCAGCTTGATCGTAAACCTGCTGAACCGTTGCACGACCAAGAATATTAGGCTTGCCAGCCTCGTTTTCTCTCGTAGAGAGATAGATAGGTACGCAAGGCTTGGTTTCGTTGCCCTTATAGGTCTTTTGGTAGAATTGTGCCAAATAAGCGTAGCAGATGCCACGGAAAGCAAGAGCTTGTCCGAGATAATGCTTCTGTTCATTGCTCATGTTGTTCTCGTCTACCACATTGATAACCTCGTTGGCAGTTTTGATTTCGCTATAGAACATGTCCCAGAACCATGCAGCACGAATATACTGTTCGGCATTATAGTCGAGCACATGGTCAAAATAGTAACCATCACCTGTACCCATAGGCAAAGAGATATCGTTGCTCATGATGTCTGCCACTGTCATGATGGCTCCAAAACCTACCTCTTGATGCAAACGGAAGCCCGAAACTCCCGAAGGATAGGCTATGTTCCAAGAGCTATAGCAACCATTCAACTGGCTTAAGAGAACCTTCTGAGGGTCCTTTTTTGATTCGTTAGAAATCTGATCGCTTGTTGCAGTGCTCGAGTCCATATCATTAAAGAACTCATCGCCACACGACGTTGTGAGCATGCCACTTGCAAGCAAAATGGTCAAATATTTAGCTATTTTCATTTTGTAATATGCTTGTTAAGTTTAGAAGTTTACGTTCACGCCAAACGAGATTGTACGCAGAGCAGAGTAAGAAGTTGTATCTACCTGACCACTAATAGACTGACGTGGGTCGAGTCCCTTGCGCTTAGAACCTAAGAAGAGGTTGTCACCTACAGCATAGATACGTACTGAAGTCAAACCAGGAACTGCATTTGTAATGCGTTGTGGAAGTGTATATCCTAAAGTGATATTGCGAATTGAGAAGTAGTCTGAACGAGTGAGGAAACGATCGCTCACTGCACCACCTGTCATGCGGTAACCATCTTTCAAGATAGGTACATCCGTTACATCACCCTCCTTTTGCCAACGCTTAAAGAGATCGGTTGAGAATGCGTGACCTAAGGTACCAGTCATCAACGAATAATAACCCTCATCGAGTGTCCAACCACCAAGAGAGAACGCTGTTTGAACTGAGAGGTCAAAGCCAAAGGCCTGAATTGTTGTGTTCAAACCACCATAAACCTTAGGAAGCGACGACTTACCAATTTGATACAAAGTTGCATCGTTGATATCATTGGTAGTAGTTTGCACGGTTTCAGTTATAGCATTACCTTCTGCATCTTGCATTGGATTACCGTCTGCATCAAGTTTAGCTTGCTCTACATCTTTATAGTAGAGACCCTCACCTGTTTTAGTATCTACACCTGCATATTTGTACATATACCAATCATAGAGCGAACCGCCCTTCTTGCGCCAATAGTTACCCGTTTGGTATCCCTCGGCTGGACGACCCTCTTGCATGCGAGTAAGTTCGTTCTTATAGTGCGTAAGGTTGAGTTGAGCAGTCCAAGTAAAGTTGCGACGTTGTACAAACACGCCATTCAATGAAAGTTCAACACCAGTATTGCGCATAGCTTGCTCGTTGGTAAGGATAGAGCTGGGCGAACCTTGGCTCATTGGCAATGTATGCCAACCAATCATATCGCTGGTATTCTTTACAAAGAAGTCAAAGTCGAAACTCAAACGATTGTTGAAGAGTGATGCCTCTAAACCTACATCAAACGTTTTACTCTTTTCCCAAGTGAGGTCGCGGTTTCCACGATAGCTCTGTACAACAGAGAACTGAGGATTGTCGCTTGTACCAGAGTTTTGTATTACATATTGGTCAAGATAACCACCGTAGATACGATAGCCATCCGCATCTAGCAAATAGTCGTTACCTTGTGTACCATAGCTTGCACGGAGTTTCAATCGATTGATGGTATTGCCAAACACTTGCTTAATAATAGGCTCTTCGGCAATGTTCCATGCAGCACCTACAGACCAGAAGTTACCCCAACGGCTCTCAGGGGCAAACATGCTCGAACCATCGCGACGATAGGTTCCACTAAGGCTATAACGATTGTCATAGCTCAACTCGGCACGTCCCAAGTAGCTCTCCAAGTGATATGCTTTGTTTGAAGATGTGGGGTCTGCTGTGTTTGTTAAAGAATAAGAGAAGTTATTCTCGGGCAAGAAGAACTGAGAACGATAGGCAGCCAAGCCACGACTATTCTGCGACTTTGTTTCATGACCTACCATCAAACCAATAGTGGTTTTACCAACGGTAAGGTCGTAGTTTAAGCGCTGTGTGGCATTAACTACGCTTGTACGGCTTGATTTCTTATCACCATAACCATTCATAACTGCTGCATCTGGCGAAACAGGTGCTGTAAATTTATCAGTCCAACTTTGGAAGTTATCAATAGCAACATCGGCATGGAACACCAATCCCTTGAACAAATTGATATCGGCATAACCACGTGCATTGAATATGTCTGAAATGCTTTCGTTGGTATTGTTATAGACATCAATCAATGGGTTTAGACTAACTTCATACAAACGAGAGTAACCATACTTTCCATAATCACCTGTATCAAGTATCTTACCACCCTCTTCGTTCAACACGAGGTTGCCATTGCGATCGTACAGATAAACTGGATATATAGGAGCTATATATTGTGTAAAGCCAAATATGTTCGAAGCAAGTCCCGATCCCATTGACAAACCATCAGACTTAGAATGGGTATATGAGAGGTTTGCTCCCAATTTCAACCATTTGAAGGCTTGGTGATCAAGGCGAAGACGGCCTGTCATACGGTTAAAATCAGAGTTCTTTACATACGAAGCATCGTCAAGATAGTTGAACGACATGTAATATTGTGTACGTTCGTTACCACCACTTATGCCCACATTATACTCTTGGCGCAAGCCGTTAGAGAAAGCTTCGTCATCCCAATTAGTAGGGATAATTTGACGAGCATTAGGATTTAGCTTTCCTGTGAGAGGATCAATAACATCGTAGTCGGCTACATTATATACATTGTATCCACCCAAGTTTTTAATAAGCGTTTGCGATGCATTGAGGCGTGCAGCAAAGTCGCCCATCTTAGCTACGTCACGATTGTAGAATTCCTCCCACACCATTTCGTAGTATTGTCCTGGATCGTCAATGGTGCTGTACTTTGATACACCGCGAGAGTTCCAACCCCACTTTGCATCGAATGTTACACGAGTTTTACCATCTTGACCACCTTTCTTTGTGGTGATGTAAAGAATACCATTGGCACCACGCGCACCATAAATAGAAGTTGCGCTGGCATCCTTTTGTAAGTTAATGGTTTCAATATCTGCAGGGTTAATGCTATTGAGCGAGCCTTCGTAAGGCGCACCATCCAAAATGATAAGTGGTGCAGTATTTGCACTGATAGAACCAATACCACGCACATAGATTGAAGCTGAAGAACCTGGCTGACCAGTAGAACTTGTAGTCTGCAAACCTGGCATAATACCTTCAAGTGCCTTACTTACGTTTGACACTTGGAGTTTTTGCAATTGTGCACCCTTTATAGCTGATACCGAACCAGTAAAGCTACCCTTCTTGGCAGTACCATAACCTACAACAACGGCTTCATTGAGTTCGTTGTCCTTTAAAACTACTTGTACATTGCCTGCAACATTAACAGTGGCAGTGTTCATACCAATGTACGACACGGTGAGTTTCTTTGCCGAAGCTGGCACACTCTTTAGCTTGAAGTTACCATTGGCATCGGTTGTGGTTGTAACTGATGTACCAGCCACACGCACCGTTGCACCCATAACGGGTTCACCATGAGAGTCGGTGACACGGCCGCTTACAAGTTTCTGTGCGGAAGCCTCAGTTGCAGTCAGCAACATTGCTGCTCCCAAAAGCACTAACTTTTTGTTCATATTGATAACCTTTATAATTGATTTATATATTTCTTAGAGAGATCAAGCAGAGATATAATGATTTGTTGCAAGCAAGCTACATAGCTGGATAACGAAAATATGTGCAATCTACGTACAACATACTATTTTAGTGATGGTAATAATGTGCAACTTTATGCCCTTGCCATATAGAATAGCATAGAAGGACATTTTGCCTTTGTTTCGCTTTTGTGTAGTGGTGAATGAATAAGTTTCTGAACGTTTTTACTTATACTTTTTTGCATAAGGTGAAGACTTGAATCAGTATTTCTCAACACCTTGAAAGAGTATGTATAATGCGTCCATTTGCCTACTATTTCTGTCCCACCCTTGCATCCTTACGCTTCTCACAAAGTTCTTTTGCCATACACATTCGTCTATGGTAAACAGCTAAGAGATTTTAATATCATCCCTTGCATATATTACAAGGCATTTTATAACTAAATAACGATACAACCTCTTATGCAATATTTTCTTACAATAGCATAGTTTCACCTTTTACGGTCTATATTTGTATTGAAGAAATATCATTTAGTGCTTAGACTTAGATAAATGTGAACTTTGTTTCTTATTTTAGTTTTATTGTTTATCCTAAGAAGTGCTAAATAATGCTATATATTATGCAAAGGTATAAACATTCTTTCTACCACCAAATATTTTTATACATAAGTTTGCATTATGAATGATTTTTTAGACCATATAATTGCATTTTGTTAAAGTTGCATTACAATATTACCCTTTTTATACATTTAAAAAGAGGATTTTCTATAAATCATACTCATAATAGACTGCATAACACTGCATAAATCATGTATATTCAATGTATAAATATCTGTATACAAGTCCTGCAATAGTATATAACAAAAGCATTGGCAGCATTAGTTCGGTATAACATAAAACTAATACTGCCAATGTTTTTTTGCATAAATAGAAGAGCCTTGTATTACTTTTGCGCCACAAGCTTAGGCTTTTCTTCTGTTCTCAGCACATCGTTCATTGGACCATCAAACTGTGTGTGCTGCGGCACTTTAACTTGCTTAGCATAACGGCTCACACTTAGTATCATACCTATATAAGCACAACAAATAAAGGTGGAAGTTCCGCCACGACTTATCAATGGAAGCGTTTGTCCCGTTACGGGGAAAAGACCTACTGCCACCAACATGTTGAGCATGGCTTGCATAACAAGCAGAAGGGTTAAGCCCATAACAAGAAATGGCGGAAAATTGCGCTCGCACCTACTGGCTATTCTGCCCGCTCGGAACAGCAAAACAATGTAGAGCATCACAACGATGGCTGCTCCCCAAATGCCCATCTCCTCAATGATAACAGCATAGATAAAATCGGAAAAGGCTTGGCTTAAGAAATCACGTTGCACCGAATTGCCTGGCATCTTACCTATCACATTGCTCGTAGCTATGGCTATATTGGCATGTGCCACTTGTGCCCCTTTGTCTATATCATAGGTTTTAGGGTCGTCGTCTAAACCTTTATCGTCACCTACAAAGTGTGTTTCGATACGCTCTTTCCAAGTTTCAAAACGATGAAGGAAAGGCACATCAGCAGAGAAGTATATCAATACTGCCATCACAACACCGAGCAACGACAAGCAGCCAAATAGCTTGCCCAACTGCACCATCGGCACACGACCGATAAACATCATAATAACAACTACACCAAATAAAAGTGCCGCCGTAGAGAGGTTCTCTGGCAAAATAAGAGCACACACAAAGCATGTCACCCCCATTATCATCCAAAAGGCACGTCGGTCAGCTCCATTTTCGCGCTGCATGCGCGAAAGTATCAACGCGGTGGTAATAACCACGGCTCCCTTTGCCAACTCTGAAGGCTGAAACTGTATACCACCTATCTGTATCCACCGAGCTGCCTCGTTGGTCACTGCGCCTGAAAGTAAAGTGACAAGTAATAGCAGCACCGATAGTGGCAAAAAGAAGATAGGTATTATCTTGAACATGCGACAAGGTATGCGGTGTAATACTATTACGAGCAAGGTGCCCAAGCCTAAATAGAGTGCTTGCTTGAGCAATGGTTGCCAAAAATTCCCCGTCTTATACGACAAGGTGCTTGCAGCACTAAACACCTCGACCAACGAAATAACGCACAAAAAGAAATACACTGTCCAAATAACACGGTCGCCCATAAAGAGCGAACCGATATTGAACGATTTCTTTTTCTCTTCTATCTGCGGTTGCACACTGGAAGAGGTTGATATTGAAGATGCTTCTGTTTTATTTTTCTTTGAAAAAAACATAGTATTTTCCCTTTCTTACATTGCCTTATTGGACTTTAGGCTGCCATTGTTTTACCCATGCTTTAAACTGCTCGCCACGGTCTTCCATATTTTTGAAAAGGTCGAAGCTTGCACAACATGGGCTGAGCAATATGGTGTCACCTTCGTGTGCCAATGCAACTGCATGTTCCATACACTCCTTCATTGAATGCGTGTCGGCAATGGGCAATCCAAGCGAGTCGAAGTTGTCATGAAGTTTTTTGTTATCAACTCCCATATACACAATTGCTCGGCACTTTTCTTTTACAAAAGGCATTATCTGAGCATAGTCGTTGCCCTTATCCTTGCCTCCAAGAACGAGTACAACTGGCGTTTTCATACTCTCTAAAGCGCAATAGCAAGCATCTACATTGGTGGCTTTAGAGTCGTTTACGAAATGAATGCCCGCAACAGTGCCTGCCTTTTCAAGACGATGCTCTACGCCTGGAAAATCTGACAATCCCTCTCGTACAAGCGCAGGGTCGATGCCTGCCGACAAACACGCAATAGCGCCTGCAAGCGAATTGCGCAGATTGTGCTTACCAGGCAAAGAGAGTTCACTAAGTGGCATTTCAAAATGAATGGGGGCGTTCACTACAAACTTATCTCCTTCGGCATAACCAGCCGAACCCGCTTGTGGTTCGTCGGTAAATCCACACTTTTGCGAGGGATCGTTATACTTTGTGAGTTCGTGTGGCACGTGCTCATCTTCCTTCCAATACACAAAGGTATCGTCAGCAGTTTGGTTTTGTAGAATACGCATTTTAGCATCCACATAGTTCTGCATGCAGAAGCCATAGCGATCAAGGTGGTCGGGGGTAATGTTAAGTAGCACGGCTATATTGGCACGAAACTTATACATATTGTCTAACTGGAACGACGATAGCTCTATTACATAAGTATCGTGTGGTGCCTCTGCCACCTGAAGAGCCAAACTATGCCCAATGTTACCTGCAAGTCCTACATCAACACCAGCTTTTTTGAGTATATGATAGATGAGCGACGTGGTAGTAGTTTTGCCGTTGCTACCCGTTATGCATATCATGCGCGATTGCGTGAACTTGCCAGCAAACTCTATCTCGCTCAAGATAGGCGTGCCTTGAGCAATGAGTTTAGCCACCATCGGAGCCGTTTCAGGTATACCAGGACTCTTAACTATTTCGTCGGCATTGAGTATTTTTGTTTCTGTATGATGCCCTTCTTCCCATTCAATATGGTGTGCATCAAGCATATCCTTGTAATGAGGTTTGATACTTCCCATATCAGATACAAACACATCGTAACCTTCTTTTTGAGCTAAGATGGCAGCTCCTACGCCACTCTCAGCAGCTCCTAATACAACTAAACGCATATTCTTCTATTTTGTTTTTTTGTAGTCTATCTAATCTTTAATGTGATAATGGTCAGTGCAGCCAAAATAATGGTTGTAATCCAAAAGCGAACCGTAATCTTTGATTCGTGCCATGCACCATGCGGCCACTTAAACATATATTTACATTCAGGGTCGAGTTGCGAGGGCAGTACACGAAAATTGTCGTGAATAGGCGTACGCTTAAAGATGCGTTGTTTGCGCCCCTTGCGCTTGCCGAGCTTGTACCATTCTACTTGCAAAATAACACTAAGGCTCTCTACTAAGAACACACCGCACAATATAGGTATAAGCAACTCTTTGTGTATAATAATCGCCAACACGGCAATAATACCCCCAATTGCCAATGAACCTGTATCGCCCATAAATATCTGAGCAGGATAAGCATTATACCACAAGAAACCAATTAATGCACCCACTGCAGCACATGTAAATATTACCAATTCTTGCGATCCTGGCACATACATGATGTTAAGATACGAAGCAAACTCTATATGACTCGACACATACGCCAATATACCCAGAGCTATAAAGATTATAGCAGAGTTTCCCGCTGCCATACCATCCATTCCATCGTTGAGGTTGGCACCATTAGATACTGCCGTTATCACAAAGATTGTTACTAATACAAAGAGTATCCAGCCCGCTTGCGTTTTATATTTTCCCATAAAACCCACGAGGTTGGCATAGTCAAAATTGTTTTCTTTTACAAAGGGAATGGTGGTTTTTGTACTCTTTACTGGTTGGCTTTTATGCACAATCTCTGTAGTATGACCATGCTGCTGCATCTCAATGTTTTCGCGTATGGTAGCATCAGGACTGAGATATAAAGTTAAGCCTACAAACAAGCCTAAAAGCACTTGGCCCACAATTTTATAACGTCCTGGCAGTCCGTCTTTGTTCTTTTTAAAAATCTTAATATAGTCGTCAAGAAAGCCCAACAACCCTAACCACACAGTGGTAACAAGCATCAATATCAAGTAGATGTTGCGCAATCGTCCTAACAGCAAACAAGGCACCAATATGGCTACAATAATGATAATACCACCCATCGAAGGCACATTGAGCTTTTTCACGCCAAAGGGATCAATGCTCGCATCGCGTTGTGTTTCGCTGATGTTATGACACTTCATCCATTTGATGAAATACTCGCCAAACCATGCAGAAATAACAAGAGCAAGAATGAGCGCCAACAGAGCTCTAAATGAAATATATGTCCACATTCCCGAGCCCGATATGCCAAACTGCTCAAGAAATCTAAAGAGATAATATAACATGATGTTTCGATAATTACTTATTTATATCTTATAGCACGCGCTACTATGCAACAACTCTTTTGTCACAGCGTAGCAAGCCTACATTTTGCAATTACATTAAGCCAAAAGCCTTTTTAATTTCCTCGTGATCATCAAAGTGGTGCTTCACTCCTTTGATGTCTTGATAAGGCTCATGCCCTTTGCCTGCCACCAAGATAACATCGCCTGGTTGTGCCAGCATGGTAGCCGTACGGATTGCTTCACGACGGTCGCAAATGCTAATAGTCTTTTGTTTTTGCTCATCGTTAAGTCCAGCAAGCATATCGTTGATAATGTCTTGTGGCTCCTCAAAACGAGGGTTATCACTGGTTATTATCACTTTGTCTGAACGATTGGCAGCCTCTTGCGCCATGAGAGGGCGTTTGCCCTTATCACGATTACCACCTGCGCCACACACAGTTATTACTTTGCCTTTGCCATGAACTATCTCGTTGATTGCCGTAAGTACATTGACCAAAGCGTCGGGTGTATGAGCATAATCAACAATAGCACTAAATCCCTTTGGCGAACGGATGGCCTCGAAGCGTCCGTTTACGGGATGCAGGGTAGAGAGCACGCGCAATGTCTCCTCTGGAGTTTTGCCCAACATCAACGCAGTTCCATAAACAGCCAAGAGGTTAGACACATTGAAGCGACCAACGAAACGTACGCTTACTTCGCGTCCATCAATGTCGAGCAACATGCCCTCAATGCTTTCTTCAAGAATGCGACCTTTGTAGTCGGCTGCCGTACGAGTAGAGTAAGTGCGCACCGTAGCTTGTGTGTTTTGCACCATAATCATGCCATTCTTATCGTCGGCATTGGTAATAGCAAATGCGCCTTTAGGTAGCCCGTCGAAAAATGCTTTTTTAGCATTGCGATAGTTCTCAAACGTTTTGTGATAGTCTAAGTGGTCGCGCGTGAGGTTGGTAAATATACCGCCTACAAAGCGCAATCCGCCAATACGCTTTTGGTGTATGGCATGCGATGAACATTCCATAAAGGCATATTCACACCCAGCTTCAACCATCTCAGCCAAAAGTTTGTTGAGTGTTACAGGGTCGGGGGTGGTGTGATCTGCGGGCACTGCCTTTCCGTCAATATAGTTGCAAACGGTAGAACAAAGTCCACACTTATGTCCAAACGAACGGAACATATTATACAGCACTGTGGCAATTGTTGTTTTACCATTTGTGCCTGTCACCCCTACCAACTTGAGTTTGGTAGTAGGGTCGCCATAAAATTGGGTAGCCACTTTGCCCACTGCATCTTCAGTGTCTGCTACTTGTACGTAGGTAACGCCCTCTATAGGATCCGCGGGCAAAGGTTCGCTCATCAATATGGCAGTAGCACCTTGTTCAATAGCTTTAGGAATATACACGTGGCCATCGGCCTGCGTACCCTTCACTGCAACAAACAAATCGTTTGCTTTCACTTGGCGCGAGTCAATGTTCACGCCCATTATTTCACGTTGTAGACTTCCAATAGAAGCTACAATATCTACTTTCTTTAGTGTGTCAGATATAGTCATAGCGTGTAATCATTTGGCAAATAATGTTTTGCCTATCTTGTTTTTGTTGTTTGCTTTTTCTTTGCTGATTGATTGGCAGTAGAAGACTTTGCAGTTGCTTTATCCTTGCTCTTAGTAGCAGGTGTAGCCTTTAGCTTTTTCTGATCCAATTTGCCTTGCGTTTGCCTTTCTTTGTTTGCAGTTTTTTTCTGCTTATCAGCATTCTTTTTCTCAGTTTCTTTCTTCACCGCAGATGTGCTTTTTGTTGCATTCTTATTCTTTGGCACATCGTTATCTTTCTTTTTGCTACTAACCGTTGTCTTATGTTTAGGCTCGGTAGCAAACTGCTTTTGAGGCTCTTCTCGTTTTTGTTGTTGCTCCTTGCGCTTGCGCTCTTGGTCCTTTTTATTTTGTTCAGCTCGAGCAGCCTTTTCGTCCTTTATCTTTTGCTTTTGTTCGTCAAGTTGCTGGTTTATTTTCTGCTGTTCTGCCTTGTCTGTAGCTAATTCATGATCCACTTGGTCGTCGGCATTGGCAGAGGTTTGAGACTCATTATCCATATTGGTTGTATCTCGTTCTGCAGCAGGTATATCCTTTGGATCGCCCAATATCAAGTTTATCGCCTGCCCTTTTTGAAATTGGAAACCTGGTTGCAAATTTTGTTCTGTCACGCGTCCCACACCGCAGAAGCTAACCTTTAGTCCCAACTTTTCAAGCCTATATATAGCATCACGCAAGCCGTACCCTCTTACGTCGGGCACAATGTTTTTCTTCACCTCTACAAGCGAGTTGATAGTCAATCCGTTGTTTGTTGTAGTACAATTGCCCCATACCAATGCATTTTCATCAGTATCTAAGTCTGAGTTGTACTGAATGTTCAGTTGGTCTAACACATTTTGGGCTGCCACCATATTGCCCGCATTTACTATGGGGTTTAGGCAGTTGGTAGAGTCGCAAACAGTGCTGTAGTCAGTAGACTTGCGTTGTGCCATCACAGCTTCAGCCACTTGTTTAAACACGGGGGC
>DJEH01000015.1:27515-33850 GCA_002431845.1 Prevotellaceae bacterium UBA5903
GAGGGGAAATAGCCTGCAAACGACACCAAATATTGCGAAGCAAAACCATTTTTTGTCCATATCTGCGCCGTACCAGTTTTGCCCGATACATGGAAGTATGGTGAGCCTGCTTTTTTGCCAAGTCCCAAGCTTACCACCGACTCCAAGCAATCTTGAATATTCTTAACAGCCTCAGCTTTTGCCATGTGTTCGCGTAGCACTACTACGGGATATTCTTTAACCACCTCGCCACCTCGCAACACAGCTTTTATCAATCGTGGACGCAATAGCTTGCCATTGTTTGCAATGCCATTGTAGAAGTTCACCGTAGTAATAGGTGGTATTTGAGTTTCGTAGCCAATACTCATCCACGGCAAGGCTGTTTTCGACCAATTCGAGAGGTCGGGTTTGGGCATACGGATGCGTGGACGCGCATATCCAGGAATGGGGATATGCAAATCTTCGGCCACACCAATGCGGTATATACCCTCTACAAACTTGCGTGGATTATTGTGATATGCGCGGTCTATTAGTGTGCTCACACCCACATTGAGCGATTTTTGGAGTATCTGTGGCACCGTTACCACACCGCTACCGCCCGAACGCCAATTGGCATCGCGCATTTTTCGGCCATACATTTCTTTAATACCATTACCCACATCTACTATGTCGGTCATGTGGATATAACCATCGTCCATACCCACCAAAAACGACATCGGCTTAAACACCGATCCTGGCTCATAAAGGTTCTTTACCGCATCGGCATTCACCTCTTGATAAGAGCCATCTTCCATGCGGCGCAAACTGGTCATAGCTTTAATATCGCCCGTTGCCACCTCCATCAAGATAACAACGCCAGAGTTGGCTCCCAACTCGGTTAGCTTATCCGAGAGTGTTTTTTCGCAAATATCCTGCATGCCCACATTGAGTGTCGTCATCACGTCAAGGCCATCTTCAGCAGGTTTATCAATGATAGAAAGGTAGCGGTTCAATACCTTTTGGCGGTGAGCTATACCAGGTTTACCACGCAGTATGCTATCGCAACTAAGCTCGATACCCGTACGCGGTTTGCCATCGGTTTTAAACAAATCGCCAATGGTTCGCGTAGCCAAACGTCCATAAGGATTTTTACGTGTTTTAAACTCTTCAGTATGAAATCCTCCCTTATTTGCCGACAAACAGAAAAGCGGCAATTGCTTTAGTTGTCGATAGGTGATATAAGATATTCTTTTATCGTAGAGGAGCCAATGGTGGCTACGTTTTTCGCGTCCCTTGAGCATCAATTGACGAAATTCTTTAGGGTCTACATCAGGCAGTATTTTGTGTACTCCCTCGCATATAGAGTCCATTTTTAAGTTGAGCATTGTGTCGCGCTTTGCCTGTTCTTTGTCGCGTCGTACGGGATCTTTCTCCCACGACATAAAGTCCATATACACTTTATATTCGGGCAAAGAGGCTGCAAGCACCTCGCCATCGTCTGCCAAGATGTTGCCACGAGTGGGCTGAACAATATCATTTTCCTTTGTAAAACGCTCGTTCACCGCCACCCAAAAGTCTTTTTTCACCGTCATGATGTACAGGGCTTTAGCCAACACGCCAAAGCCACACAACACCAATAGTGATGCCACAAATGCAAAACGTTTTGTTACTGATTTTACCGGAAAATTCATTTGTTATGTTGAAAAAGAAAGATGCGTTGCTAAATTCTAATTAATCATAAAGTGATGCACGACAGAAGGGGGTTACTCTTCGTCTACCTGCATCCTAAACAAAGGGGTATTAGCAGTTTGTAGCGTAGTGTCGGCCAAAGAGTTTTCGATAACGCTTCTGCGCATTTTCTCTTTGAGTTGGCTTGAGCGTGTAAGTGCCTTGTACCGTCTGTCGAGTAGGGTGTCTGTAAGCATTTTTGTTTGTATCATTTCTTGTTGGCACGAATAGCGATTGCTCACATACACAATAACCATTGCCACCACCATCACTATATACCAAAATTGCTTTCTAAACCATTTTCCACCCAAGATGTCGCCCCCCAAGATTGATGCTAAGGTAATCTTGGTGTGCTGAGATTCTTGTGGGGTATCTTCATCTGCAGTAAGGTCACGAATAGCCCGTATCACGCTTTCCTCTTCGCCTATTGTATTGTCGTCGTTTTTGTTTGGCTTAGTGTTGAGCGCTTCACTGTGTGTCAAGGGCGTTTCATCCTTGCTCAGATTGCTTTTATTGTCTATATGTTCGTTTTCTTCTTTCATATTTACTATGCATGCATCTATCATTTAGATGCAAACTGTAATGAGGTTAACGTATCTTCAGTAGTAGGCGTTTTCCCCGCTAAATTACATGTCTAATTTCTCTGCTATTCGGAGCTTTGCCGAGCGACTTCGTGGATTTTCAGCCTGCTCTTTTTCTGAGGGCAAAATCACCTTATTGTTCACAGCTTTCCATGGTGTGAGTCGTTTGCCATAGAAATCTTGCTGCACCTTACCATCAATACGTCCAGCCCTAATAAAGTTCTTTACCATGCGGTCTTCGAGCGAGTGGTAAGTGAGCACAGAGAGTCTCCCACCTGGACGCAACACCTGCAATGCTGCCTCAAGCATCTCGTGTAGGGCATCCATTTCGTGGTTTACTTCAATACGCAGAGCTTGGAACACACGTGCCAAATCTTTCTTTTCTCTCTCACGAGGCATCAATGGTTTCACCACGCTGAGCAAATCGTTGATAGTTTGAATACCGGCATTGGCGCGTGCCTTAACAAGTGCCGCAGCAATGCGACGGCTGTTTTTCATCTCGCCATAAAGGTAAAAGATGTTGGCCAATTGTTCCTCTGTATAGCCATTCACAATGTCGGCAGCAGTTGCACCTGCACGCTCGTTCATACGCATGTCGAGCGGCGCATCAAACCTAAAAGAAAAGCCGCGTTCTTCGTCATCGAAGTGGTGGCTTGATACGCCCAAATCTGCCAAAATACCATCAACTTGGTCTACTTCGTAGTAACGCATCCAGTTTTTAAGGTATCTGAAATTGCTACGCACAAAGGTAAAGCGGGCTTCGTCTTTCGGTATGTTCTGCTCTGCATCGGCGTCTTGGTCAAAACTATACAGATGTCCCGTTGGTCCTAAGCGACGCAATATTTCGCGGCTATGTCCGCCACCGCCAAAGGTTACGTCTACATATATGCCATCAGGACGCATATTGAGTCCGTCTACAGTTTCATTCAGAAGAACAGGAATATGATACAAGGTATTCGTTTTTTGAGGATGAAAAAATATATTGTTCAGCACCTTTGTCCACTTACACTTTTGCATGCAAGGAAATGCTGTTTGTGCTTATATATCAAGGCCTTTACACTTTGATGTAAGGTTGTTCGTCTTAAGCAAATTCAAAAGTACTGATTTTCTATCAATTTTTTTCAACTTTTATTACAATTTTTTTCAGCGTTGCATCAAAGGTAAGAATAGCTGATAAAGACATGATGTTTGAAACATATAAATATCGTCATCATTCTATCCTAAAATCATCTTTCGATACGTCGTTAGCGCATCGTCTATCTCTTCAAGGCAAATATACTCATCTGCTGTATGCGAACGTGATGACTGCCCAGGTCCCATCTTAAACGAGGGAAAACGCATCAATGCTTGGTCGCTCAGTGTGGGCGAACCAAAAGGTTTGCGTCCTTGGGCTATGGCTACTTGTACAAGTGGGTGTTCTACTGATATTTGCGATGAATGCAAACGTGTAGAGCGCGGTTGCACGTCGCAATCAACATGTTGGCGCACAAGCGAGAGTATTTCTTCGTTAGTATAACACTCGTTAGCTCTCACGTCTACAGTAAACGTGCAAGTGTCGGGGATAACATTATGTTGTGTACCAGCTTGTATGATAGTTACGGTCATCTTCACTGGTCCCAACAGTTCGGTTTGTTCCTTAAAATGGTAGGTGCTAAACCATTCTACGTTTTTCATTGCTTTGTAGATAGCATTCACCCCCTCGTTGCGAGCTGCATGTCCCGACACGCCATGTGCTGTGCAGTCGAGCACCATCAGTCCTTTCTCGGCTATGGCGGGTTGCATACCTGTGGGTTCGCCCACCATTGCCACATCTATTGGGGGCAAGAGTGGGAGCGCTGCCTCTATGCCATTTTTGCCCGACACTTCTTCCTCGGCAGAAGCCAAAAACACCAAGTGATAAGGCAACGATTTCTCATTTTGCAACGACAGATAAGTGAGCATTAGCGACACCAATCCGCCTCCACAATCGTTGCTTCCCAAGCCATAAAGTCTACCATTTTCAATAGTTGGTTCAAAGGGGTTATGTTGCCACGAAGCTGCAGGTTTTACTGTGTCGATGTGCGCATTGAGTAAGAGTTTTGGGCGATTTTCCTTCGCTATAGGTTGTTCACACCACACATTGTTGCAATGTCGTTGTGGATTTGCGCCATGTTCCTTAAGATAATTGAAGATGTAGTCAGCCGCTTCTTTCTCATTTCGGCTGACCGAGGGTATAGATATGAGGTGGCTCAATATGCTAACGGCTTCATCCACCATTTCTTTATTGTTCATAGTATTTTTTGTATGATATATGAATACAAGTACAAAGGTAGAAAGGTTTACAAAATTAGAGCGCATTCAAGCCCGCTTTTTGTTGTTTTATATTCATCATCTGTATATATGCAACAAGGCTCACCCTTTCTGCTATATAAAAGGATGAGCCTTGCTGTTATTATTGATTTCACTGTATGATTTGTGCATTAAGATGCGTGCATCAAATCATAATGGTATAGCTTATTGCTATTTGGTTTTCTTTTTTGTTACCACACCTTGAAAGGTGTTCTTTGCAGTCAATTTTGTATTGAGTATGCGATAGCGGGGTTGTTGTTGCTTACGCAATTCCGCCATGTGCTTCTGACGTGCCTTTTCGCCACGTTCTGTCCACTCTTTCATAGAGTAGAATTTACCCGTTGCAGGGTCTAAATATTTCACCTCGGGCAAATGGTTGTCTGCGAGGTCGTTCTTTTCGTTTTTTATGATGTTTTGTTGATAACCTACAGCCTCAACCATTACGGGAGCTACACCCATGTTGAGCATGCCCAACTCACGAGCTGCAGCCAAAGACACATCGACTACGCGACCTGCCACATGCGGACCGCGGTCTGTTACCTTTACCACTACTTCCTTGCCATTAGCCTTATTAGTTACCTTGAGCAAGGTGCCAAAGGGGAGTGTACGGTGAGCACAAGTAAGGCTATCTTTGTGATAGCGCGATCCGTCGCTTGTACGGTGGCCATGTGCACTACGGCCATAAAATGTTGCCTTGCCATGTGTTTGTTGTGCAAAAGCAGGCATAGAGATTGTAAATGTTACGAGAGTTGCTAAAAATAAAAGTACTTGCTTTAATTTCATTTTTCTTGTTTTGCCATGAGGACCATCAGCGGCTTTATTTTCATACAGCAGCTTAGCCATGCTGCCTTATTTGCCTTACTTTAAACAGCGAAATCAATGCGTTTTTACTGATAGATGCACAAGGGATATTCTGCCTTAACACGTGTGTGAGATTATCCGCCTCATGATGTTTACGAGTGCAAAGATAGGCATTTTTTGCCAAAACACCAAACGTTTGCTCTGATTATCAAGCATTACCGATATTCCAAGCGCTCTATTTAAGATTTATAAACAATCTGCTTTATCTTTATGTGAAAAGCCAGAATACCTTTGAGAATGGGCATTTGTAGCTTTGTTCTGCTTAAAAATGTGGCAATAATGCTGCTCGTAAATACAACGTGACACACAATTGTTAAAAAGTATGACATAAAGCATTTTTTGCTATTTTATAATAGCGCATGTAAGCTAAATTATGTCTGTTTTTTATCTGTCAAATCAAAATAAGAAGTAGTTTCGCTACATATTTTCTTAATTTTACTCAGTGCACTGAGTAAAATTACTCAATAGGCTGAGTAATTTTGCTAACTTCATTGAGTAATCATGATAAAAACACGCATTATCTATCCTTTATAGGTATTTAAAATTAAAGATATTATGCATTATATTATTCAGAAGCATAGCAAGCTACGTGACCAATGAAGCCTATGGTTATGGCAGAACAATATGCAAAGACAGGTCTATTAATGCAGAACATAACCATATAAATTAATTTTGAATACCTACTTATTACCTTAAGTGTAGTTCTATAACACAGAGTTATTGAATACAGACGGAATAAATAATATGGATTTTTATATGGCGTTCGTATAATTCATATTATCCGTGTTCTATTTACTTGAAGCTTCAGTAAGCACCTGATTAAACAATCCGTATATATCCAAGCAAGCATACGAATGTAGTTGGCGTATCACGGCCGTG
>DJEH01000015.1:33898-37563 GCA_002431845.1 Prevotellaceae bacterium UBA5903
GCGTATCACGGCCGTGATACGAGCGTATCACGGGCGTGATACGCCAACTGCTTACGCATCCTTTAGCAGAAAGACACGTTAGATAGCTGCGGAACCACCTCATTTTCAATACATAAGCTTATAATTCTGTCTTTAACTGATAACCTACCCACACTGCGTTGGCATAGCCATCTATTGCATCAAAGTTGTATTTATTGCCCTGTCATGCATAAGAGCAAGGCGCAACAAGCAGTTTTAAACTTATACTAACAAAGCATTTGCACATTTATTAGTATCTTTGCCCATTAAGCCATGCATTCTTAACTAACAACAAGGCAAATAGGTATATATGCAAAAATTGATAACAATGTTGCTTTTGGCCACATGCTTTTTGGCTCTTAGCGCACAAGAGACTCTGCCCTCTGTAAGTCCTACAATGACCTACATCAACGAGGATGGACAAGAGGTTAGCGAAACGCAATACGATGGGTCGGCTCCACTAACGGCTACATTCAAGGCTAACCCCGAGAACACGGGGAGCTATACCCCACTCTACGAATGGCGATTTACGAAAAGCGGCGAGAGCAATCCATTCTTGGTGCGCTACGACGAGGACAATGAATACACGTTTAACGAGTCGGGTACGTTTGTGGTGGAGTTGCGCGTTAGCTTTGTGCAAGGCACCGACACTATAGCCTACAACATGGACAGCCCTTTCAGCATAACCATTTCGGAGTCGAAGCTTGAAGTACCTAATGCTTTTTCGCCCAACGACGATGGGGTGAACGATGTGTTTAAGGTGAAAGAGGGCTACCAGAGCATCATATCGTTTAGGGCAATGGTGTTCGACCGTTGGGGAAAGAAACTCTACGAGTGGACCGACCTTGCGGGCGGATGGGACGGAACAGCCAACGGCCACAAGGTGCCAGATGGTGGATACTACTTAAACATACAGGCCAAAGGCGCCGACGGCAAAAAATATAATATAAAGAAGGTTATTAGTTTGCTTCGTGGATATACCGAAACAAATACACATTAATACATATATAGCACAACACAATGTCGGACTCGAAGATTGAAATACTCGGTGCAAGGGTGCACAATTTAAAGAATGTTGATGTGACCATCCCCCGCTATAGCCTTACGGTGGTTACGGGATTGAGTGGTTCGGGCAAGAGCTCGCTCGCTTTCGACACACTTTATGCCGAAGGCCAACGCAGATATATAGAAACATTCTCGGCATACGCCCGTAACTTTTTGGACAATCTTGAAAGGCCCGATGTTGATAAAATAACGGGGCTTAGCCCAGTGATAAGCATTGAACAAAAAACTACCAATAAGAACCCTCGCTCTACGGTAGGAACGGTGACGGAGATATACGACTTTCTGCGTTTGCTATATGCCAGAGCCGCCGATGCCTACTCGTATGTAACGGGCGAGAAGATGGTAAAGTACACGGAGGAGAAAATTGTAGACCTCATCCTCTCGGCCTACGAGGGGCGCAAAGTGTATTTGCTTGCACCGTTTGTACGCAACCGCAAAGGACACTACAAGGAACTCTTTGAGAGCATACGCAAAAAAGGATTTCTCACGGTGAGAGTTGATGGCTCCTTGTGCGAAGTAAGACCGCAAATGAAGCTTGACCGCTACAAAAACCATAGCATCGAAGTGGTGGTAGACAAGCTTGCGGTAAAGGCTAAAGACCGTGAACGCCTACAAAAAAGCGTGAGCGAAACGCTACTTCAGGGCAAAGGCATCATGATGATACTTGACCACGAGAACAACGACACTCGCTTTTTCTCTAAAAACCTGATGGACCCTGTTTCGGGTATATCCTATCGCGAACCTGCACCACACAACTTTTCGTTTAACTCTACACAAGGGGCCTGCCCCAAGTGTAAGGGCTTGGGGTATGTGAGCGTCATTGACCACGACAAGGTGGTGCCTAACCCCAAACTATCAATACGCGAGGGTGGACTTGCTCCGCTTGGCAAATATCGCAACGCACTTATCTTTTGGGAGATTGAAGCCGTGCTTAATGAGTACGACTGCACACTAAAAACGCCTATTTGCGACATCCCCGAAGATGCGATGGACGAAATTTTTAACGGCCGTGCCGACCGTCTGCGCATTCCTGCTGCTATTGCCCACACTACCGACGACTACTACGTGGAGTTTGATGGACTTGTTAAGTTTATACAGCAGGTGGCAGAGGCCGAACTCACTGCAGCCTCGCAGCGATGGGCTGAGCAATTTTCGAAATCTACTATCTGTCCCGAATGCCACGGCGCGCGCCTCAACAAGGAGGCTATGTCGTATCGGTTTGCCGGAAAAACTATCAGCGAACTTGCTGATATGGACATTGCCGAACTCTACGACTTTTTGAGTCATGTGGAGGATAAACTCGACAAGAAAAAGGCTGCCATAGCTCACGAAATATTGAAGGAACTGCTATCACGACTTAGGTTCTTACTCGATGTGGGCCTGGATTATTTATCGCTCTCTCGCTCTACAATGACGCTTTCGGGCGGCGAAAGTCAGCGCATTCGCCTTGCCACACAAATTGGTTCGCAACTGGTAAACGTGCTTTATATCCTTGACGAACCAAGCATCGGTCTGCACCAACGCGACAATGTTAGACTGATTAACTCGCTAAAGGAACTACGCGACCTTGGCAACACGGTGGTGGTAGTTGAACACGATAAAGACATGATGTTGGCTGCTGACTACATTGTAGACATGGGGCCAAAAGCCGGACGATTGGGCGGCGAAGTGGTATTTGAAGGTACACCTAAAGAGATGTTGAAAACCCATACGCTTACCTCACAATTTCTCAACGGCACACGTGCTATTGAAATTCCTAAGCAACGACGCAAAGGCAATGGGCAAACGCTAAGACTTGTGGGGGCACGTGGCAATAACTTGAAGAACGTAACGGTAGACTTTCCTCTCGGAGAGCTTATATGCGTGACGGGTGTGTCGGGTAGTGGCAAGAGCACGCTTATCAACGATACGCTGCTGCCCATCCTCTCGCAACACTTCTATCGCTCGCTACAAGCCCCTCTTGCTTACGACCATATTGAGGGCATTGAGCATATAGACAAGGTGGTGGCGGTAGACCAAAGCCCTATTGGGCGCACTCCACGCTCTAACCCTGCCACCTATACGGGTGTTTTCTCAGACATCAGAAATCTCTTTGTAAATCTGCCCGAAGCTAAAATTCGTGGTTACAAGCCAGGGCGTTTCAGTTTTAATGTACGCGGTGGACGCTGCGAAGTGTGCAAGGGTAATGGGTATAAAACAATAGAAATGAACTTTCTGCCCGACGTGTATGTGCCTTGCGAAGCGTGCCACGGTAAACGCTATAACCACGAAACGCTTGAGGTGAGATTTAAGGGCAAAAGCATTGCCGATGTGCTGGACATGACCATTAACCAAGCGGTAGAGTTTTTTGAAAATGTGCCTAACATTCTGCACAAAATAAAGGTGTTGCAAGAGGTGGGTTTGGGCTATATCAAACTCGGACAAAGCTCTACTACCCTATCGGGCGGCGAAAGTCAGCGCGTAAAGTTGGGCACCGAACTCTCTAAACGCGACACAGGCAAAACACTCTACATACTTGACGAGCCTACCACTGGACTCCACTTTGAGGACATCAAGGTGCTGATGGATGTGCTGCAAAAACT
>DJEH01000142.1:0-891 GCA_002431845.1 Prevotellaceae bacterium UBA5903
TAATTTTGAACACCTACTTAATAGCCTAAATCCTCACCCACAAGCACTATGGTGTGGCGACTATGTGGCGAATGGCGCAAAAAGTGCACATAGTTGCAAATGCAGTCGTCTGAATTACAGTTATGACAAACGCCATCTATTTGGCAAGGCGTTTGTATGCCAAAACGCGATGCATTGATGGGCGAAGCCGTAGAGCGAGCACGCGCTAAAGCAGCCTCAACGGTTTGAGCCACTTTGTTTAGTCCTATCACAAACAGCACGTGCTTCGGACCAAAGGTTATGGCTGCCACTCGGTTGCCATTGCCGTCGATGTTTACGATAACGCCATCTTCGCTTATGGCATTTGCGCTCGATAGGTAGTAGTCTGCCCCGAAAGCTTTTCGGTAAATATCCATTGCCTCTTCACGAGTTTGCGCAAGGTCGCGGTCGTATAGGTGGTAGGTTCCTTTATGGTGTAAAGCCTCGGTCAGTCCCATATCGCGTATGGTCATAGAGCCGCCCCAACTAATGCTTGAGCCTTCGGGTATCATTGATAATATTTTCTCTATCGCCTCGCTTGCTGTTTTGCAGTATATAGCTGACATGTTACGGCGGGCTAAATTCTTTATCAGTTTAGCAGCTAAACGTTCGTTTCTTATTTCTTTGGGGTTATTCATCTTTGTTATGTTTTTAAGGAGGTCCTACAAATTCTGTTTTTATCTATTATGGAAAATTTATATAACCAACCTTTGTTCTTTTCCTTTTGTTGCGAAGTTACAATTATCTTTAAGATTGCCACTTGTTATCTACCTTATTTTTTATAATAGTGCAATAACATTGCGCAAAATAGTTGCTATATAATCGCATCGTAATAGAGTAAAGATACGCTTATAGTTTGCTCATTACGACCGA
>DJEH01000142.1:982-7684 GCA_002431845.1 Prevotellaceae bacterium UBA5903
ATGCTCATTACGACCGTAACGAGCAAACCATAAGCGCATCTTCGTCACATCATAAGCGTATTATAAATGGTATACAATGCATTTTTGATAAAATAAAGATGATTACTTTTCAATAAAAAAAATGCATTATCAGTTTGTTTCTTCTATTATTCTGTTGTCATTGTTTATCTTTGTATTGCTATAATGTAAATCAAGATGTACTTAAAGTTAAATTATAAGTAGGTGCTCAATATGAGTTTATATGGTTTGATGCAGTGCTTGCCTCAGAAGTTTTAGTTGAAGAACAAGCGTAGCGGGCTACGTAAGTGATGGCATCTAAACCTATAGGGACAGACAATGCACCAAGGCATATTGGCTAATTCCGAACATGATTACATAAACTAATTTTGAATGCCTACTTATTATCAATTAACTTTGAGCACCTAAAGACAACCTACAATTTTTTAATACCTATGAGCATAAAATACGAAATTCAACCGATTAAAAATTCACAAGGAACAGGCAAAGAAAGGCATTTTGCACGCATATTTGACAGAATGCCCATGTCTGCCCAACAATTAAAGCAACACATACAAGCTACATGCTCACTAACGCAAGGTGATGTTGAGGCCACCTTGTCTGCTCTACGCGACGTTATTATCAATGAATTGTCGCAAGGTAATCGTGTATATATCCCATCGATTGGCTACTTATCATTATCGGTAGACTTGAATATGCCAGAAAATATGCCAATTAGCAAAGCGCGAGCAGACTACATAAAAGTGCGCAACATAAATTTTCGTCCCGACGCAGATATGCTACAAGAGATTAGAAAGAATACGAGTTTTGAACGAGCAAAGTTTTCTACCAAATCTAAAGAGCTTACTGAAGATATAGTGTTAGAGAAGATAAAGGAATATCTTTCGGCTAACCCATTTATCAACCGCTGCAAGTTAGAGATTCTTTTGGGTGTCAGACAAAGTATAGCGCTAAAATGGCTAAGGCATTTTACAAAAATAGGTGTTTTAAGAAAAGAGGGCGCAAAGAACTCACCTATATATTTTTTGAATACAACTAACACACAAGAGCTATGATGAAGCTGAAAGAGGGTGCCTACGAAAATCTGATAAATGGCAGAACCAGAAAGGACATGGCAGATACTGAAGCCAATGGCGCTGTGTGTCAAAAGGAGCCTATTGACAATGCCGAAGTTGCCAAACTTTTGGCAAACTATTTGAGCGACACGATACGCAAGCGTCTTGAGGATAACAACACCAGCATTGACAAAAAAGTGGAGATGGTGAACGCTATTTTGGAAACATCTGAAACTAACGATGATGATCAAATAGTTAATGCCACAGAACTGCTATCGGCTGTGGTGTCGAAACAGAAGGAGGCGCAACTAAAGGCTACAAAAAAAGGTGTGGTGCGCCCACTATCTGGCTTTAGGGTGAGTAATCTCTTTACGGGTGGACAATCGGGTGTGTCGTTAGGTTCGGAGATTATGCGCGACATTGCTACTGCCGACCAAATATGCATCATTGTGTCGTTTCTGCGCTTGTCGGGCATACGCATGATGCTCGACCAGTTGCGCGAATTTTGCAATGTTGAAGGGCATAAGTTACAAGTCATCACCACTACTTATTGTGGCATTACAGAGGCTAAAGCCATTGAACAACTATCAGCACTACCCAACACCGAGATACGCATCTCGTACAACACACGCATTGAGCGACTGCATGCAAAGTCGTATATATTTGTTCGCAACTCGGGACTGAGCACTGCTTATATAGGTTCTTCAAACCTTTCGCGTTCGGCACAAACCGATGGGTTGGAGTGGAACATACGTGTAACGAATGTTGAAAATCCGCATATCATCAAGTCGGCATTGGCCACTTTTCAGCAGTATTGGAATAGCTCTAACTTTGAGGACTTTAGCATTGGAGGAATTAGTAAATTCAATCGTGAACTCAACAATCAGCGCAATCAACCTGCTCTGATTTCGGCCAAAGCCTTTCAACACTACCAACTGCTGCCACACCAAAAAACAATACTCGACCGACTGCAGGCTGAACGAACACAAAATCATCTTTATCGCAACCTTGTGGTTGCCGCTACGGGTACGGGAAAGACTGTGGTTTCAGCATTCGATTACAAAAGGTTCTACAACGAGCACCCACAACACAACAGATTGCTCTTTGTGGCTCACCGCGAGGAGATTTTACGACAAGCCTTGCACACCTACCAAAGTGTGATGAACGATGCTAACTTTGGCGAACTATGGGTGGGTAATAATCGGCCTATTGACAGCATTGACTATTTGTTTGTATCAGTGACGATGTTGAACAACAATATTGAATTGTTTAAGGCACAAGGATTTGACTTTTACGACTACATCGTGATAGACGAGGCGCACCACGCTGCTGCTACAAGCTACCGCACAATACTCAACGACTTTAAGCCTAAAATTTTATTAGGCCTTACTGCTACGCCCGAACGTATGGACGGACAGAGCCTACTGCCTGACTTTGGTAATAAAATAAGTGCTGCTATCAGACTGCCACAAGCGCTTAATGAGGGGTTGCTCACGCCTTTTCAATACTTATGCATATCAGACCCTCTTGACCTTTCGGGCAATGATTTATGGGCTAACGGTAAGTACATTCTGTCGAAACTCAGCGATCGTTTGTGCAACAACGAGCGAGTGGGCCTCATCGTAAACAAGCTGAAACAATACTTGCCCGACGAGACAAAGTGCCGAGCCTTATGCTTTTGTTCTGACAAAAAGCATGCTCACTTTATGGCAGAGCAACTGCGCATTTACGGACTGAAAGCGGCTGCACTTACAGCCGAAACGCCCAACAACGAGCGACAACAACTAAACAAGGATTTGGCAGCTGGAAGGGTGAACTACCTTTGTGTGGTAGACATCTTTAACGAGGGCGTAGACATACCCGAGGTAGATACAGCCTTGTTTTTGCGTCCTACGGATAGTTTGACAGTGTTTCTACAACAGTTGGGACGTGGTTTGCGCTTGAGCGTTGGCAAGGACTATCTAACGGTTCTCGACTTTGTGGCACAAGTAAACAAACAATACGATTTTTCGAGCCGTATCCGTGCTCTGTGCGTGCGTCAAGACAAAAATGTTGAGGAACAAGTAAAAAATGGTTTTACCATCTTGCCTCATGGTTGCTCTATCTTTATGGAGCAAAAAGCCAAAAACTATATTCTTAGCAACATTCAGAGTTCTATCTACAATCGTACGCGGCTGCGAAAAGAACTCATGGCATACGACTACACGCCCTCGCTATCTGCTTTTATTAAGCAGTTGGGACAAGACATCCGAATTATCTATAAATCAAATGGTTGCTGGACTACACTGAAACAAGAGGCAGGCAAATGCTGCATCAGCAATAAAAACGATATGACAAAACGCATAATCAAGGGAATGGCCAACCTCATACACATTAATTCGGCACAATATATTGACTTTATTCGCCGCTTTTTGGCTGCAGAGTGCAACGTTAAGCAAGCTATTAACAGCCCAACAGATGGGCATTTTGCCATTATGCTCTACTATGCTTTATTTCAAGCTAAAATAGGAGACACCGACTTTCATAGCTTAGAAGAAGCCTTGCTCTGCATTGAGCAACACCCATTGTTCAAACAGGAAATAGGCGAAATAATGGACTATCTTAAAGACAATGTTGCATTCAACACTTACCCACTTGGCAACCAACTGCCACAAGGGTTAGACCTCTATGGATGTTACACACGCGAGGAGATATTTACACTCTTCGGCCTACAAACACCCGAAAGAAAATTTCAAGGACAGGTTTCGGGTGTATTCAACGTGAAGGAACTTAATCTTGAAATCTTTTTTGTTACACTCAACAAATCAGACAAGGACTTCTCTCCTTCTACGCAATACAATGATTATTTTATAAACGAAAACATCTTTCATTGGCAGTCACAAAACAACATGTCGCATGCCAACAATGGAGGCCGGTACGTAAACCAAACTAAAAACGGCAGACGCTTTTTGCTCTTTGTGCGCGAAGATAAGAAAGATGGCTACGGAAACACCTGTCCATACTATTGCATGGGGCTAGTTGATTACATAAAATCAAGTGGCAACTTCCCCATGAACATTGAATGGAAGCTCCAACATCCCGCCCTTTCGCAATTTGTTAAAGCTATCTAAAAAAGTGGGGACAAGTTTTTATATAACACATAAGAGCTAAAGGATATAATTATTACGAATAATTACCTATGCAATTCTCTGTAATAGAGATATTTAACCCATTAAATAATACTCGCACAAGCCAAGCGTACAAAAAAAAGATGCAACAATCGTGTTGTGATTGTTGCATCTTTTATATTCTCTACTATATGAACTTAGTTAATTAATCTTCAGCAGGTTTCATATTTGTATAAACCGTCTGAACATCATCAAATTCTTCAAGGCGTTCAACCATCTTGTCAATGCTTTCGCGCTCTTCTGGAGTAACCTCCTTCAAGTCGTTAGGGATGTAAGTAAACTCAGCTGCAAGTACTTCGAAGCCATTCTCTTCAAGGTGTTTTTGTATTTGGGCAAAGCACTTAGGATCGCCATAGATAGTTACGCTACCCTCTTCTTCGTCCTCGTCGTACTCATCTTCTACACCATAGTCAATGAGGTCGAGAATGAGTTCGTCCATATCAACACCTTCCTTTTTGCGAATGGTAAATACAGCCTTATGATCAAACAAGTATGCCAACGAACCCATTGTACCAAGGTTGCCGTTGAACTTGTTGAATACCGAACGTACATCACCTACCGTACGAGTAGCGTTGTCAGTCAATGTATCAACAAAGATAGCTATACCATGAGGGCCATAACCTTCGTAGGTCATTGTTTTGTAGTCGCTCTGATCCTTACCACAAGCATTCTTGATAGCACGCTCAATGTTGTCCTTAGGCATGTTTTCGCGCTTACAAGTTGCAATGATTGCACGCAATGTTGGGTTGTTTTCTGGTTCTGGACCGCCAGCTTTCACAGCAACAGCAATTTGTTTACCTAACTTTGTAAAAGTACGAGCCATGTGACCCCATCTTTTCAGTTTTGTGGCTTTTCTGTATTCAAAAGCTCTTCCCATTGGAGTATGATTTTATTAGAATACACATAAGCAGCTGCAATCAATGCCTTATAGGTTATCACTACAGAGCACAAACTTTGACTGCATCTACTTATATGCAAAATCTGTGTTATTATTAATTATTTGTCAGAAATAGATATCCTTTGCAAAAGACAACATTATTAGCGCAACGATGCACCCAATTGCTTCTGAAGATTAGCAATGATTTTGTTCATCACTGCATCTGTTTGCTTATCGTTCATTGTCTTGTTATCATCTTGCAAAACAAAGTTCACAGCATAGCTCTTCTTGCCAGTTTCAAGATTTTTACCCTCATAAACGTCAAACAATTCAACCTTCTTAAGAAGTTTCTTTTCCGAAGCATAAGCAATCTGCTCTATCTGGCCAAACTCTACGTTCTTATCTACTAAGAGTGCAAGGTCGCGACTTACAGATGGGTATTTTGAAATCTCCTTAAACGAAACTGTTCCCTTATGGAGTTTCTTCATGAGCATTGACCAATTGATTTCTGCATAATAAACTTCCTGCTGTAAATCGAATTGAGCAGTAATGGCTTTGGCTACAAGACCGAACTCTACCATAACCTTGCCATTCTTTCTGTCGGCAATTGCCAAGCTCTTAGAGAATATATCATTCTCGCCATGAACCATCTTTAACGAACCCATTTCGCATCCTAAACGCGTAAGGATGTTCATTACATATGCCTTAAGTTCGTATACAGACGACGCTTCATTGGGATGTGCCCATGAGCCTTCAATGCGATTGCCCGTAAGCCACAAACCCAAGAAATGCGCTTGACTATAAGCATTGAGCGTATGGTCGGCTGTATGCTTTGACGAGTTATAATAATAGCAATTGCCGCTCTCAAAGAAACGAAGGTTTTGTTGCTTGCGGTTTACATTGTGTGCTATGCTTTCAAGACCACCAAAGAGTAATGTCTCGCGCATAACATTCAAGTCGTTGCTAAGAGGATTGATAACACGTACCAATTCGTCTGCAGCATAATGCTTAAGCGAAGTGTAATAAGCCTCTTTTGTAAGAGAGTTGTTAAGGATTTCGCGGAAGCCTTGACCTACTAATTGCTCTGCTACAAGGTTCTCTAACTTGTTAGCTTTATCTACATCACCTTTGATGGTTAAGCTTGATTTTACAGCAGTTGGAATTTCTACATTGTTATATCCATAGATACGCAAAATATCCTCTACAACATCGCAAGGACGCTGAACGTCTACACGATATGCAGGCACACTCAGTGTGATAGAATCGGCATCTTCGGCCTCAATCTTCATCTCTAAAGAGGTAACGATTTCCTTAATTACCTCTACTGGGATTGTTTTACCTACAAGGTCGTGAACATATTTATATTCAAGTTTAACTTCAAAGTTTTTCTGCAATCCTGGAGCTTCGACATCCTTGATGTCCATTGCAATGGTACCGCCCGCCAATTCCTTTACTAAGATAGCAGCGACTTTTAATGCATAAATTTGTCCATCGGGATCTATGCCACGCTCAAAGCGGAACGATGCGTCTGTACTTAATCCGTGACGACGAGCACTCTTACGTATCCATGTTGGATGGAAGTAAG
>DJEH01000151.1:0-435 GCA_002431845.1 Prevotellaceae bacterium UBA5903
CGCATCATGTAACGTTGTTTGCTATCCATGAGTTTTATTTATAGATATGATTTTCAGTGTTATTTGGTTTTGTTACTTAAAACTCTACTTGAGGTGCTTTATCCGTACCTATCTCTGCTTCGAAAGCAGTTTTCTTGTCAAATCCGAACATACCTGCTACAATGTTTGATGGAAAACGTCTCACCTTTATATTGTAGTCCTTTACAAATTCGTTATATTGCCGGCGACTCTCATTGATACGATTTTCTGTGCCTTCAAGTTGAGCTTGGAGTTCAGAAAAGTTTTCGTTAGCTTTCAGGTCTGGATAATTTTCAGAGATTGCCAACAACTTGCCCAATGCTTGCGATAATTCGCCTTGTGCAGTTTGATATTGCTTAAGTTTTTCGGGGGTAAGGTTCTCAGCGTCCACTGTTATTTGTGTAGCTTTAGCACGAG
>DJEH01000151.1:486-1691 GCA_002431845.1 Prevotellaceae bacterium UBA5903
TTTTACCACATTTTCGAGTGTTCCACTCTCGTGTTTGGCATATCCCTTTACCGTATTAACTAAGTTAGGAATAAGGTCTGCACGACGTTGATATTGCGATTGAATGTTGCTCCAAGCCGTAGTAACGGCTTCGTCTTTAGCCACCAACGAGTTATAGGTGGTGAGCGTACCAACAGCAAGAATAAGGATAATAATGCCAACAATGAGCAAGGTTATTGTGCCTTTTTTCATATTTTTTGTTGTTATAAAATTGCTTATTTATAAATGGTTTTCAAGTTAGCTTTAAACTTTTGCTTTAGGAAGTTTTGTATATTAAATCAGAGTTTCATATAACTTTGTCTAAAAACGTCCGCCACTACCACCACCACCGAATGTACCACCGCCAAACGTACCTCCGCTAAATCCGCCCGAAGAGCCGTTGCTCATACTCCCACCAAATATAATAGGTGGAATAGCGCCACCATTGTCAAGGTTGTCGATGTCTGTATAAAGCGTCCGTTCTTGTCCGCAATGTGGACATTTGTATAAGGTTCTAAGTTTATAGCTATTCGAATTAATTAGACGCACTTTCTCTTTTTTTACAAGCTGCATCTTCTTGCCACACTTCGGACATTTATATTTTTTTTGTTCCTTTATGTATAGAAATACAAAGAGTCCTATCAAGAAGAACATTGCAGTTGCCAAGCCGCTCCACATTGCAGCAGTGTCGTCATCTGTAGCCTCCTCCGAGAGTAGCGATTTGTCGTTGTTTAGGTATCCTTTAATAGCAGCAATGGTATTAACGATAGCCCCATCCCAATTGCTTCTTTTTAGTTCAGGCAGCATCACTTGGTTCTGTATGCGTCGGCAGATGGCATCGGGCAGACTGCCTTCGAGTCCGTTGCCCGTAAGTATTTGGTAGCTATGGTCTTCAGTAGCAAGCACGATAATAAGTCCATTATTTTGCTTCTTAGTTCCGATGCCATATTTCTTGCCAAGTTCCATAGCAAACTGATAGGGGTCGTCTCCTTCAATCTGCTTAACCGCAACAACAATAGTTTGAATGCCTTTTTCTTTTTTCAACGAAAGTAGCATTTGGTTGGTACTATCTACGGCTGTTGCCGTCATTACGCCATCGGGATTGCACACCATTTTTCTGTAGTCGCGTAAGTACTCCATTGGCAAGCTTTTAGCCGACCACTTTGTAGCCATTGCCTCCAAAGTTG
>DJEH01000151.1:1713-12011 GCA_002431845.1 Prevotellaceae bacterium UBA5903
CAAGCATAGAGCCATTATGATAAGTAATAATTTACGCATATTTACAAATGTTATAGCGGTGTTGCTATGCAAAGATACTGCAATCAGTTGAATTAATCTAAAAACACAACGAAAATACTTACTTGCTTTTTAATTATTGATATTTTAATATAGAAAATTTGATTAAACAATATAAAATTTTGAACTTTGCATCTATCTTTTGCAAAGTTTATTCTATTTGCATGTTCACTCAAAAGGAAAGAAACGATGTATTGGGGTATATGTATATGGGTATTTTGCAATGTATATTCACCTCAACCAAGATGATGAAACCTATAAAACATTAATCAAAGTAAATAAATGATGTTTAAAAATTCGCTTAAGCGTATAACGCTTTTATGGAGTTTGCTTTGTTTTGCCTTGCTTGTACAAGCACAGGCGCCTTCGGGCTATTATAACAAAGCAAAAGGTGCTAAAGGAAAAGCCTTGAAAACAGCACTTTATTCGGTTATAAGTGCCCATAAGCAGTTGAGCTACGACTATTTGTGGACTGCTTATAAAACTACTGATGTGCGCCCAGATGGTAAAATTTGGGATATTTACTCAAACGCAACAAACTATGTTCCTGGTAGCAAGAGCCAGGGCGCAAGTGCCTCAAAGGAGGGCGATGGATACAACCGTGAACACTCCATGCCCAAAAGTTGGTTTAGTAAGGCTGCGCCAATGGTAACAGACTTGATGCACGTTATTCCTACTGATGCTTACGTAAATGGTCGCCGCTCAAACTATCCTTATGGCGAGACAAAAGGTGAAAAATACTCGTCGAAAGATGGTTTTAGCAAGCTTGGAAACTGCACTGTACCAGGATATTCGGGCATTGTGTTTGAACCAGCCGATGAATATAAGGGCGACGTAGCACGCATTTACTTCTATATGGCTACATGCTACGAAAATCGCATTTCATCGTGGAGTTCACCCATGTTATCAGGCAACTCTTATCCTGCTTATGCAGATTGGGCTATTACCATGTTGCTACGTTGGGCACAAGAGGACCCCGTAAGCCAAAAGGAAATTGATCGTAATAATGCCGTGTATAAAATACAAGGCAATCGCAACCCGTTTGTAGATTATCCTGGCTTGGAACAATATGTTTGGGGCAGCAAAACATCTACGGCTTTCGACCCCGACAACTATAGTGGTGGCTCGGTAGACCCCACACCCGATCCAAAACCTGAGCCTTCTGAGATTGTGGCTCCAACCTTCAGCCCAGTAGCTGGAGTGGTTGAGAAAGGCACAACTGTTACCATCTCTACTACCACTCAAGGTGCAACAGTATATTATACTGTAAATCAAGGAGAACTACAAACTGCTTACATGTCGGCATCGGTGCAAATTAATGAGAATAGCACTATCAAGGCATACGCTATGCTTGGCGACAGCAAGAGCGAAGAGGTTAGTGCCACTTACACGCTTCCGAGCCAACCAGTTGTAGGCGATAATGTTTACACCTTGGTAACTGATGAGAGCAAACTTCAGGCTGGCAAGAACTATCTTATGGTATGTCCTTCAAAGAGTCTTGCACTTTCGTGCGCTGCTCCAGAAGAGAGATTTCGTAAAGGCACAGAGGTGTACATCAATACAGATAATACTATTGAGACCGACGTGAATGCCAACAATGGCCCACTTGCCATCGTATTGGGTGGTAGCAAAGGAGCTTGGACACTCTACGATAGTGTAAACAAGCTATACTTGGCAGTAGTTACAGATAAGAACCAACTTAATTCTGTTCAAGAACTAAATGACAATGCCCTATGGGACATTTTAGTGACCGCCGATGGCGAGGCTACAATTTCAAATGCTGTATATAGCAAACGCTCTATTCGCTACAATCCTTCTTCGCCACGTTTTGCCACTTATACGCAAGGACAAAATGCCGTAGAACTTTATGCACAAGCTACTTCTACCGACATACAGTTCATTGAAAAGCAAGCTAATGGCAATATCATGGTGTTTGATGTGAATGGTCGCTACGTTCGTACCGCTCCAACGGTGACTGAAGCACTCAAGCATTTGCCCAAAGGCATCTATGTGGTAAATGGCAAGAAAGTACTTGTAAAGTAATTATCCCTCAGACGGAACAATATAAGGTGTGCAAAAGCTCCAATACACTTGGAGCCTTTGCACACCTTTTTTGTGGACTTTTATTAACATTTGGATCTTATCAAATAGAAATGAGGTGTTAATGATTTTGACCTACTTATCAGTCGTTGATTATTAATAATATATACAAGCGTTCATAACTTTAATAAAATTGAGCGGAACAATTGATAGTTGAATTTTTAAAATTTATAAGCGTTACAAATTCAGAGCGGACGCATGTTATACCCATGTTAATAAAAAACGCATCCGCCACACTTCTTGAACAAGCGTGACGGATGTTTGCTTATAGATAGCCCTTAAGGACTAATATCGTTAAATTTTTAGAGTTCGTTGGTAACAACGTTACCCATTTGCATCACATAGGTGAGCTTCAAGTCATCGTCGAACATCATGAGGTCGGCATCCTTGCCAGCCTCGAGCGAACCCTTGCGGTCGTAAACGCCCATAATCTTAGCTGGTGTTTCGCTTGCCATACGGCAGGCATCTGCCAAGGGGATGTTTGCCATTTGTACGCAAGTGCGGATAAGGCGGTCCATTGTAGCAATAGAGCCTGCAAGTGCTGAACGATCGGCAAGCTTGCACACGCCATCTTCAAGGATAACGCGGGGATCAAACGCAGCATCACCCTCAGTGGCAGCGCAAGCCAACGAGTCGGTGATGAGTGCAGTTTTCTCAACACCCTTGATTTGATAAATCATACGCAACATTACGGGAGGTACGTGTATGCCGTCGGCAATCATTTCTACCGTCATGTCTTGTTCGGCAAAGATGCTCTCTACTGTACCAGGAACTTTAAACTCGCGGTTTTTATAAACCACGGGCATGGCATTGTAGAAGTGAGTGGCGTGGGTCATGCCAGCATCGTGTGCTGCTACTACATCTTCATATTTGGCGCGAGTGTGTGCAATGGCTGGTAAGACGCCATGCTTTTTGCAGGCTGTGATAAACTCAACAGACCCTGGGAGTTCAGGAGCTTCGTCCCAACGTTTTAAGCACTTATAAGTGTCGAGCAGAGGTTCGTATTCTTCGGGCACAGGAGCTTTAATCCATTCAGGAATTTGTGCGCCTGCTTGTGCTGGATTGAAGTAAGGACCTTCAAGGTGTAGACCCAATACGGGACTATTTTCTTCGGCCATCAACTTGTCGCATGTTTTGCATGCTGCCTCAATCATAGGCACGGTTGAAGATGATAGAGTAGGGAAGATAGAGGTGGTACCGTGCTTCATGTGAGCGTTGATTGCCACTCTGAAGGCCTCTTCGGTTCCTTCCATAAAGTCGCGACCACCGCCACCATGAACGTGCATCTCAATGCCACCAGGAACAACAACACATCCCTTAGCATCGATGATTTCGGCATTTTCTACGTGTAGGTCACAGTTTGATACGGCTTTAATTTTGTTGCCTTCGATGATTACAGATCCGCCCTCAAGCCAGCCTTGTGGGGTGAGAATGCGACCATTGATAATTTGCTTGAGCATGATAGATATAAAGTTTGTAGGGGTTGCACAACGAATGAACAATGAAAAAAATCTTGAAAATAAATTAATTTAGTTCATTTACTTACTCTATGTATGCAACTCATGTTTGTTATGTATAGCAAAGGTACGTATTAATTTTTTAACTTTGCACTCAAAACAAAAAGAATTAACAATGAAGGAACGTATAGACAGACGTCTGCGACCACGCCGACGTGGATGGGTGGCATTGTTGCCATTGCTTTTTTTAGTGTTGGTGATGGCCACTATTGGAGTGGTGATGGGTGGATTTTCAAAGGTGCCAATGACTATTGTATTTGTAGTTACGGGCATCGTATCGCTCTTCACGCTCAGAGGTTATAGCGTTGAAGAAAGGGTAAGAGTGTTCTCGCAAGGCGCTGGAGGTAGCAATTTACTCTTAATGGTGTGGATATTCATACTTGCAGGTGCTTTTGCATCGTCGGCAAAGGCAATGGGGGCAGTTACAGCAACGGTAGATCTTACCATGATGTGCTTGCCTAAGTCAATATTGCTTGCCGGCTTATTTGTGGCATCGTGTGTAGTGTCTATCTGTATTGGCACATCGGTGGGCACAATAGTGGCTTTGGTACCTATGGCAGCAGAACTTTCGGTGCGCACAGGCATGCTATTGCCTCTCATTGTTGCAGCCGTAGTTGGCGGCTCGTTTTTTGGTGATAATCTGTCGTTTATTTCAGATACAACGGTGGCCGCCACACGCACTCAAGGATGCTCCATGCGCGATAAGTTTCGCACAAACTTTTTAATTGTGTTGCCTGCTGCATTGGTTTGTTTTGTGCTTTATGTTGTAATGGGGCTTGAGGGCAACCAAACCACCTATGCACTTAACAATGACTTGCACCTATGGCGTGTGTTGCCCTATGTGGTGGTGCTCGTAACGGCTATATTGGGCATGAACGTGTTGTTGGTGCTATGCATTGGTTTGCTCTTGACAGGCATTGTAGGCATTGCAGACGGGGCTTATAATGTTGCGGGTTGGATTAATGCTATGGCTGAGGGCATATCGGGCATGGGCGATTTGATACTAATATCCATGATGGCGGGCGGACTGCTTGCGGTGGTACGCTGTGGTGGAGGCGTTACTTATTTGGTACGCGCATTGACCAAAAGGGTACACACAAGGCGTGGTGCCGAGTGTTGCATATCGGCTCTTGTGGCTCTAACCAACTGCTGTACAGCCAACAATACGGTGGCGATTTTGTCAATAGGTTCTATTACAAAAGATATTAGCGAACGTTTTGGAGTGGACAAACGCAGAGCTGCCAGTTTGCTCGACATCTTCTCGTGTGTGGTACAAGGTATCATTCCTTATGGTGCACAATTGCTCATGGCAAGCGGATTGGCACTTATAAGTCCGGTGCAGATAGTTCCATATTTGTATTACCCTATGTTGCTTTCGGTGTCGGCATTGATTAGCATTGTGTTGTATAAAAAACGTAAATGATATAAACTATAAAAATGGTAAGACGAAGGAAGAAAAGCAACAAGCGTTTGCTACTCTTTAAACTATTATTGCTTGTGGCGTTTGTATGTGGAGTGTTCTTTGCAGTACGCCGTTGCATAAAGGGCAACGATGCTTTATCGCAGGAAAAGAAAGAAGCTCTGATGCCTCATATCAACGATTCGCTAACAAACGAGATGTGTAATGATACGGCTACAGCCGAAATGGATAGTACCATAAAGAAATACCTTAAGCGATGGGAAATAAATGGTGCGCAATTGGCTGTATCGCGCAACGATTCGTTGGTTTATGCCAAGGGATTTGGCTGGGCGGAGAAGGAAAAAAACTTGCCAATGAAGCCTGGCAACATCATGCGCATTGCCTCCGTATCGAAGTTGCTTACGGCTGTTGGCGTAATGAAGTTGCAAGAGATGGGCAAGGTGCACCTGTCCGATCATGTGTTTGGGCCTAAGGGCATACTCAACGACACAGCCTTTACGAATGCCATTACAGACAAACGCTATTTTGACATCACAGTGGAGCAACTCTTAAGACATAAGGCGGGATTTACGCGCTATGCGGGCGACCCTATGTTTTCAACACGCTACATCATGATGCAAAATCATCTGACAACACCGCCCGACCACAAGCAGTTGTTGGAGATTGTGCTTAAAAGACATTTGGGCTATACTCCAGGCGAGGGACAGAAGTATTGCAACATAGGTTATACCTTACTATCACTAATCATTGAAAAGCGTTCGGGCATGTCGTACGAGGCGTTTATGCAAAAAAATGTGTTGCATCCTGCGGGTTGTTTCGGCTTTAAAATAGCGGGAAATTACTACCAGGACAAATACCCCAACGAAGTAAAATACTATATGCACAAAGAGGCGCAACCTATTGAAGAGTTCAACAATAGCGGACGTATGGTGGTAAAATGCTATGGCGAGAACAATATACCCCAACTCTTAGGAGCTGGCGCATGGTGTGGTTCGGCAGCCGAATTGTGCCATTTAGTATCGGCCATCGACGGAGATACGCATTATCCCGACGTTATCTCTAAACAGTCGGTAGAGGCTATGACCAAGGACATGGGCGACCACAAATTCTCGCTCGGATGGAACTTTACTCCCGTTGGCAAACCTTGGACGCGTACTGGAACTCTCTCTGGCACGAGTGCCTTAGTGGTGCGCTTTCCTGATACAAACCAGTGTTGGGTGTTGCTAACCAACACAAGCACATGGAAGGGACAAGGCTTTGCTAAAGACACCATGGAACTATTTGAAAAACTTAGGAAAAAATATGGAAACGCTATGAAACCTCTCGGTGTGGAGTTCGCTCGAAAGTAACGTAAGCATCCCATCCAAGCGCTATTGTTGATTAAATGCTGCTTGGATGGGATGCTTGCGTTATATGTTGTTTTAGCTTCTGAAAATGCTACACATTGAAATAGCATACATCAAAGTCTGTGGCTTGAGCGTACGAGGTTAAAAGCCGTTTCACGTATTCGGCAGCTTCTTTAAGGCTCTCTTGTTTACCATCATAAGCATTGATAAGCACAAGCAGATGTTTCGTTGTTAGCTGCGTCATAGTTCGTGTAGAGTCGCTTGTAGGAGTGGCAAATGCTCCAGCACCATCACGATAAACGGGCAGATTCTCAATGTTTATTACGCCTCTTCCAATGCCTTCGTATGGTTCGCCTTTATGTCCTATGCCAAGTGTAATGGCGTTGCCTTGTAATTGGTCCATGTCTATTGCTCCAGCAGCATAGCCCGAGTGGAGAGACAGCAAGTTTACGATGTCTACTATAGTATTTATCTTATATAAGCCTTTACCCTGAATGGCTCTTCTTGAAAGTTGCTCACATGCAGGGCGGTATCTGCTAGGATCTTTACCGAACACACGATAGGCTTGGCGTGTGGCGTTTATGCCAGAACGCTCTTTAATAGACGACGTATCAAAGTGTTGCTGCAAATAGGTGAGTTCATCGTTAATTTCGTTCCATAAAGAAGCTGAAGTCTCACTATTATGTGCAGTGCACATAACTGCTGCCCCACAAAATTTGGGGCATAAATTAGTAAATTTAGGGTCAATACTGATTTGTAACATATATTACTTTCTTCGCTTAAAGCACCTACTTAAAAAACAGAGATGCTCAATTTTTATGCTGGTTACAACATGCTGAGCATCTCTGTTAGAGAAGTTTATTTCTGCTTTAGATTATTTATATCTTTAATTTCTGCATCAATGTAATAATGCTTTAAAATATCGGTGTAGTTATAGCCTTTGTCTGCCATAACAGCAGCACCTATTTGACACAAACCTACGCCATGTCCCCAACCAGCACCAATGAGTACAAATTTCTGAGGAACGTTGGTATGTTCGTCCAAACCATGACGTTCAACAACAAATGCTGAACTATAAAGGTGTGTATCTGATAGCAATCTTCTTATCTCCAATTCCTTGCCCACAACGAGCTGACCTTCAGTTCCCACAATACGCAAGCGAATGATGCGTCCACTTGCACCGCGTTCAACAGGTTGCAAGTCAATGATACTGCCAAACTTTTGTTCAGTTCTCTTCTCTATGAGTTCGCGCACTTTCTCTTGCGATAGCTCAACACGCCATCGGTAAAAGTCGGGAGTCTCCTGGTCGTAAGAGTTGAGCACTTGTTTAAGCAGATGCACATCGTGAGTGTTGCAATAAGCTTGTGGCGATGTTCTAATCCACTTTTCGGCTTCTTCCTCTATGGTTAGGTCTGGCATTCCGTCTTGTTCGGCATCGCGTATAGGCTGTAGGTAATGGTAGTCAGTGTTTCCCCAGCAACTGCTAAATCTTTCAGACACGCCACCACAACATTTTGAGAAACGAGCATCACACAAATGGCCATCATAGATAAGTACCTCGCCCATAGTCTCTTTAACAGCTTGCTTCACTTGGGGAGAGGTGGCACGAGTAATACCTTGATACCTTTGGCAATGGTCGTCAGCACATACGTCGTATAGTGTATGGTCAGAACGGTCGTGCCAACGCAATACCTCGCCAGGGTGGTGAACAAAGTTGAAAAAATCGTTTGAACGGCCCTCGCCCTCTAATCGATGAAGCATTTGGCTGTAAACCCAACTGCGCGACACAACGGCATGCGACTTTAAGAGTCCGATAGATGATGTCGCACTCATTTCTGATGAAATAACGCTCTCCAAATACGACTCTACCGAGAGTTCGTTGATTACCACAAGCTTTTCTTCATCTACAATCAGTCTTAATTTACCTCTAAAGGTTTGGGGCTCTTTCCTTTCCCAATGAAAACCAATACCGATAGTTACATCCTGCAGTGTAAACGAACAAGCCTCTGCATCGTCGGGAGTAAAGCATAGCTCATTGTAAATGTTACCATTCCATGCAATGCCGCCTTCAACGCATTCTACTTCTTGCTCATCAATTACACTCTCACCCTTGGCTGTAAAAGTGCCGTTCAGTCTGAATTTAACTTTTGCTGCATGCAAGATGCCCACCATTATGTTGCGATGCGATAGCGTTTTAAGCAACTCTGTTTCTTTTTGTGCAGAAGTAGCAGCTGCTGCACTACCACCTAATTTACCTTTATGGAGTTTATGCGCAATAGTGTTCATTTCGCCTTCGCTTATCGTTACTTCGCGCAGTATGCTCTTAGCCATTTTGGGTGTAAGTTTTTCAAAGTCTTCAGGGCGTGGTGTGATGAGTAAGCCTCCCATGTCAATAGATCCTGGACTAACCAAACATTGCGCCTTGCCTTCTGCTGCATAGCAATTAGGTCGATGTTTCTTCCTTACAAAGACAACTGTAACGATGTAATCAGCTTGCGAGGGGCCACCATCTTGTCGCCAACTCAAGATATTTACATCTGGTTCTTGTCTTTGATTTTCAATAGGCAACACATTCCATAGTTTATTTAATAGCAAGGGTTGGTTTTCGCTGGCAGGTCCCTGTATCACAAAAGCAGGACATGCATATCCCTTAAGCATAAATATGCCTCCCTTTTGCGGATTATAACCCTGTTCTTCAAGTTCAGCCTCCTCTTCCTTGTTTGATGGATAAATGCGTTCAAGACTATTTTCGTAGAGTTTCCAATCCTTTTCGATAGGCACATAGCCACGGCACCCTGCTTGCAAGTGTGCATGATCTGGCGCTGAGGCCCCACAACGAGCACCATTGTAAAAGACAAACATACCAGGAAGGCCCCAAGCAATTTTATCTATTAAAGGTGCAAAGAGCGCGAATTGTTGCGGCAAGTGCCTACGGGTTGGGATAGTGAGATGAAAGGGCAGAATAGGATAGGGGTTCACCAATATTTGCAAGCTACCCAACACTGGTAGAGCGTTTTGCTCCTTAGGACGATTAGTGTCGCACAAGAAGCAAGCTCGTTTACGCAGCGTTTCCTTATCTATTTTAGCTCCTGTACTTACAATACGCGAAGGGTTAAATTGCACTCTCAGTTCACCATTGTCAAGAGGCAATGCTTTTGTTTTCACCTGTTCTGTAAGCGCATCATATCGTTGTTGAGCTTCGTGCCATTGGTTAAGTTGCTTACGAAAAAAGTCATCCACCTCGCCCTTTTCCAATGGGTGGTTCCATTTGCTTATAAGAGCCTTACGAGCTCGCAGTTCAATCGTTCTGATTGTATCTTTATAAAGGTTATTTCGGTTTTGACGGTCAATGCTAAGCGCTGCATCAGAGTTTCCCTCCCAACGTCGGCAAAGATACACCTCGGTAAATATACGAGCAATACGATAGTGCCGTGAAAAGGCCAAACCCAATGCATAGTCCTCGCCATAACTTGTGTTAGGGAAACCTATGCGACGCAATATGTCGGTGCGAAAGGCGCGTGGTGCACCTAATCCGTTAATGCGTAGCGCATTGTTGCGTCCGTTTTCAGCGGTCCATTCTTTGTGTGCAATCAGTCCTGGAGGTAAAGTTTCCAAGTCAAAATTTACCATTCGGTAACTACCTATCACCATTGCCGCATGTTGGTTCTTAAAGGCACTAACAATTTGCGAAAGCGTAGCATCCGACGAGTAAAGGTCGTCAGAGTCAAGCTGCACAGCATATCGTCCACAATGAGCAGAACGAATGGCCATGTCCCAACATCCACCAATGCCCAAGTCAGTACGCTGAGGTTGAATAAGTATCACCCGTTTATCGTTGAGAAATAGCTTTACCCTTTC
>DJEH01000151.1:12080-25073 GCA_002431845.1 Prevotellaceae bacterium UBA5903
TTGTCTACGATGATTACGTTAAAGCTAAAATCAGCCTTTTGGTTCAGCACGCTTTCAATAGCATCACTTATGGTGCGCTCTCTGTTCCTGACGGGGATAATTACGCTGGCTTCTACCTCATAATCGTTGTTATCTGCGGGCAACTCGCTATATTCGCCTGGTGCGAGCCAAGCACCAATAGCTTTAAGATGTTCAGTGCAAGCCCGTTCCATCTCGATTTGTACCTCACGATTAGAGGGATTAACATAGTCAAATTGCTTTTGCCCAGATGCTCTAAGGTCGGTTTCAACCTCTGTATAGAGTGGTTCGTTAAGGTGTACAATCTTACCCGTTCGGCTTATATAAAGGCGTAGAGCATAGAGTGTAGCATGCTGAAAACGCAGGTTCTTTACATCTTTAAAAAAGCCCTTTATACCTTGTGTTTTGTAGAGAATAAGCGAGCCAAAGTCAAAGTCATCACGTAGTGAACCCTCTTGATAATCGATGGTTGGGTGTAGTCCTTGCTCGTCGTAGCGGTCGGTATAAAGCATCAGCGAAGGAGCATCTTCGTTGCTATCTACTGCCACTTGATACATACGCTCAAGTGTCCGATAGCCAAGCGAAAGCGCATGCTGACTAAAGTAGGTTGCGGTGTAAGGAGCCGAAAGTTTTTGCGCAATCATGCGTTGCGTTTTTGATGAGAACAGCGCTTCGCACTTCATTGTGATGCATTTAGACGTAACAAATGCTTGTGCCTGTTCAAAGGTTTGCTCCGTGCAAACAACATATATATGATTGATAATAGAAGCTGCTTCCAAATCGTCAATCAACTGCTTAAAGCCTACGCTATCCGATGAATATGGAAGGATAAAATCTATTTGTTTTTCCATGTTTTTTATATGCAAAGTTTATTCTTGCTTGTTGTTTATCATATCTAAAAATTCAGCTTCGCTAACTATCTTTACGCCCAGTTTCTCAGCCTTTTCTCTTTTAGAAGGCCCCATGCCTTCGCCAGCCAAGACAAAAGAAGTTTTCTTTGAGATGCTGCTGGTGTTTTTGCCGCCATGGTCCTCTATCAGCTTTTTATATTCCTCGCGCGAATGTTGCTCAAACGTGCCGCTGATAACCACGCTCATGCCCGAAAGCACGGTTGATGTAAGCGTTTTTTCTTCAACTTGCATCTTTACGCCAGCTTGTGCCAAACGCCTGATTAGCTGTACATTCCTCTCTTCGAGCAAAAAGGTTCTGACGCTCGAAGCTATCACATCACCCACACCATCGCAGGTCAAAAGGTCGTCGATTGTAGCATTGAATAGCGCATCCATCGACTTGAAGTGTTGTGCAATGCCCTTAGCCACCACCTTGCCCACAAACCGTATGCCGAGGGCAAATAGCACGCGTTCAAAGGGTACCTCCTTGCTCTTTTCTATGCCATCAATAATTTTGTGAGCAGAGCGCATTTTGTTTCCTGCAAAGCCCCACAAGTCCTCCACTTTGAGTTTGTATAGGTCGGCAACGTCGTGAATGAGTCCTTTCTCAAAGTATTCATCCACGGTTTCGGGTCCCAATGATTCAATATTCATAGCATTGCGACTAATGTAGTGCTCTATGCGGCCTTTGAGTTGAGGCGGACAAGCCGTGTCGTTAGGACAATAATGGGCAGCCTCTCCAGGATAGCGCACGAGTGGTGTGCCACATTCGGGACACGTTTTGATAAACTCTACACGCTCACCCAATTGTTCGCCCATTTGCTTTCGGGCCTCTAAGTCCACTCCTACAATTTGTGGAATGATTTCGCCCGCCTTCTCCACATACACTTTGTCGCCAATATGTAGGTCGAGTTGCTTGATAATATCTTCGTTGTGTAGCGACGCGCGCTTAACGATTGTGCCAGCAAGCAATACCGGTTCCATGTTGGCCACGGGCGTAATGGCTCCCGTGCGTCCCACTTGATAAGTTACCTTAAGAAGAGGTGTACAGGCACGTTCTGCCTTAAATTTATAAGCAATGGCCCAACGCGGACTTTTGGCAGTAAACCCCAAACGCTGTTGCTGAGCCAAAGAGTTTACTTTGAGCACAATGCCATCGGTAGCAACAGGTAGTTCCTTGCGTTGCTCGTTCCAATAGTCGATGTAGTCAAAAATATCGTCTACGCTATGTGCCAACTTCATGTGTTCCGACACTTGAAAGCCCCATTTGCGTGCATCTTGCAAGCGTGCATAGTGGGTATCTGCAGTAATCTCGTCACCCATTAAATAGTATAAATAGGCATCAAGGTGCCTGTGAGCTACTACTGCCGAGTTTTTGCTTTTGAGTGTGCCCGACGCAGCATTACGCGGATTGGCAAATAGAGGTTCCTCGTTAGCTTCGCGCTCAATATTTAGTTTTTCAAAACTGCTCCACGGCATAAGCACCTCGCCTCTTATCTCGAAATTAGGTGGACAGCCGCAGTCGGGCGATAGTTCGAGCGGAATAGTGCGTATGGTTTTAACGTTGGCTGTTACATCGTCTCCTTGCACACCATCACCACGTGTTACGGCACGTACAAGTCGGTAATTCTCGTAGAGAAGCGAAATACTAAGCCCATCAAACTTCTGCTCGCAACATATTTCAAAAGGCTCACCATCGAGTCCTTCTTTTACACGATTGTAGAAAGCTTCTACGTCTTGACGCGAGTAAGTATTGCCTAACGATAGCATTGGGACAGTGTGAACCACCTGCACAAAGTCGTTTGTTAGGTCGCTACCCACTCTTACCGATGGCGAGTTTGCGTCGGCAAGTTCGGGATGTCGGCTCTCTAAATCCATCAGTTCGTGCATCAAAAAGTCAAACTCTTGGTCGGTAATGGTAGGAGCATTTTTGATGTAGTAGTTATAATTGTGTTGATGCAACTCTTTGCGTAGTTGCAATATGCGTTCTTGTTCGTTGTTCATCTTTAAAGGCAAGAATGTATGATTTGATTACAAATTTACTGACTTTTAAACAATTAATTTGTACTTTTGCTTTCAATTTTGCAGCCCTATATATCATTTAGGATTTATCTTAAACAAGATATAGGTTGTAACATCAACGTTTTTCCCTTATTATACATATTATTATATGCGTATTGACATCATAACTGTATTGCCCGAAATGCTCGATGGTTTTGTAAACACCTCTATCCTTGCACGAGCACAAAAGAAAGGATTGGTTGAAATCCATGTACACAATCTTCGCGACTATACCACCGACAAGCATCGACGCGTAGACGATTATCCCTTTGGTGGATTTGCAGGTATGGTAATGCAATGCCAGCCCATCGATGCGTGTATAAGCAAACTTACATCCGAACGTCATTACGACGAAATTATCTTTACTACCCCCGATGGTGAGCAGTTTGACCAGCCAATGGCCAACGAGTTGTCGTTGAAAGAAAATATCATTATTCTTTGCGGACACTACAAGGGTATAGACTATCGCATACGCGAGCACCTCATTACTAAAGAGATTAGTGTGGGCGACTATGTGCTCACGGGGGGCGAACTGCCTGCGGCGGTGATTTGCGATGCTCTCGTCAGACTTGTGCCTGGTGTACTCTCTGATGAACAAAGTGCTTTGAGCGATTCGTTTCAAGACAATTTGTTAGCAGCTCCCGTTTACACTCGTCCCGCCGACTATAAAGGTTGGAAAGTACCCGATGTACTACTTTCGGGTCATGATGCTAAGATTAAGGAATGGGAGTTGCAGCAAAGCATGGAACGCACCAAAAGACTGCGCCCCGATTTATTAAAATAAAGTGCATAAAGAAGAAGTGGTATTGGCTATGGAATATGTTTTTAGGAAAGCTACTATTGCCGATTTTAATGATATAATGACAATCATTGAGGATGCTAAAAAGCAGATGCTTCAAGAGGGCAAGGATCAATGGAATGACGCTTACCCCAATCGTGAACATATTGAAGCAGACATCAAAGAAACTTATGCTTATGTATTGCAGCATAATGGCAAACTATTGGCTTATGGAGCTGTGATGTTTACTGAAGAACCTGCATACAACCATATTCATGATGGTCAATGGCTTAGTAGCTTACCCTATGTGGTGCTTCATCGCTTTGCGGTATCTAAACAAGCAAGGGGACAAGGTATAGGAGCACTTTTTATGCAAAACGTAGAGCAACTGAGTAGGGATAAGAATATTTATAGCTTTAAGGCAGATACAAATTACGACAATGAACGCATGCTGCACATGTTTGATAAAATGGGCTTCACCTATTGTGGCAAAATTTCATATCCACAAGGCGAACGCAGGGCATTTGAAAAATTGCTGAACAAGTAGCAAGGATATTATATGGTAGTGTGTCTAATGAATCATTCAAAAAATTTTTATTATTGTTTAGCAAACATATCATAGCCCTCATTCCATATGGATTTTACCAGTCCCCTTTTGGCAAGCAGAGTTTGCTGTCCGGTAAACAGAACGGCTGGAAATGCATTGAAAAGTTTTACCAGACACCAATATTAGAAAATAAAGAAGCAAAACTATGAAAAAGTTATTATTTGCACTTATGCTATTGTTTCCTATCGCAGCAGGTGCACAAGAGGAAAAAAATCGCCCCTTTGAGGAGATTTATCAAAGTCTTGATACGATGTCTTTAGATAATAGGGCTCAAGTTGAAACGAATCTTAAACTCCAAGAAGAGAAATTTCGAAAAGAGCAGGTCAAAAGTATTTGTGGTGTTCCTTTTGGATCAATAAGGAAAAAGCGCTTTCAATTCTAAAGAATAAATATGGAGAACCTTTTGGCTCTTCTGGGTTGAATTTTCTGTTTGAAAGCATTTCTTATGCAGGTCAAAACTTTAGCACGGCTCTTTTTTCTTTTCAATCTGATGGTGCGAATACTTATCTTAATAGTTGTATTTTTGTTAAGTACGCAAAAACATTCAGCGAGGCCCTTGATTATGAAAAAGAGTTAGCTGATATATTATCAGAAAAATATACTAATATGTATAGAATACCAGACGAAAATGGTAACCCAATGCATGTATGTGGCATTTCTCCCTTTTGGAATGGAAATATGAGAGATTTGACTACAAGTGATAATGCGGCAATTCATACAAGTATTATTGCTACTGATTATGATTCGGAACTTAGAACAGGGGCAAAATATTATGTTAGAATAATATATGGTCCTTATAATTATGTCAAAGAAGAGTTTTAGCATCAAAATGCCCTTGCAAACTTTGTAATTTGCAAGGGCATTTTGTATCTAAGCAATTACAACTTTTTTCAAATAATCACCCATTACTTCGTAAATTCAACATTTGCCTTCTCGCAAACGTCAAAGCACTCATTCATGAGGGGCATTGTACGTTGCAGCCTCTTCTAGTGAGAAAGTAGGCTCTTTCGTTTCGTAGTTCATGTAAGACAAGAAATCATCGTCTGGGTGAAAGTTGAGATAAATTGCTAAGTATTGGGCAAATGCCTTAACATCTTTGATGAAGGTTATTTCATTGAATTATTTGAGAGGATACCCTTCCTCTTTGATAATTTGTTTCAACACATTTGTTTTAACGGAAGATGCGTCTTCTTTATCATAAATAAACAGAAGCACTATTTCCCCATTCATTTCATGAGCAACAAAATTATAGGTAATAATCCTTGCTCCTCCTGATTTACCTTTACCTTTTGATTTGATGGTCATTCGAATTTTGCGAATGCCAGGAGATAGTTCATCACCCTGAAGAGGATCTTTCAGTAGGCTATCACGGAATTTTGTTATGTCATCCTTGAAACTCGGATATTTCTTTGCTAATCTTTTGGCTGCTACATCAAAATAGCTTGATGTGTAAATTTTATAATTCATCAATCAAACTATCTAATGTATTTAGCTGTTTTTTTCCTGCAATAACATCTTTCAATTCACGAAGAGCCCCCCTTAAATCGGCTGCAACCTTCTCTGTTCCATCAAAAATAGAATCGGAGGATGTCACAGGAACCAAGCGAAAGTTTCCTTCACGTGATTTCAAAATCACATGTTCACCAGAATTTACCATTGAGAAGTATTTGCCTTGATTGGCTCTAAATTCTCTTGCGCTAACAATCGTCATAACTATAAGTGTTTTTGGTTATGTCGCAAAGTTAGGAATTAAATTTTAATTTGGCAACCATAATGGTACCAAACGTTCGCATACATCACATAAACACCTCCATCCCATTTATTTCAAACACGCAAACATCGCGAAGTTGCCAGATCCATTAGAGTTCAGCAACCTTACGCGTCGGGGGCCTTTGTAAAAGTCGCAGCGGGGGGGGAGATGCAGTGGTGTCAAAATTGGATTTCACCGCTACGGGTCTAGAGATTGATGCCTACTGGGTCGGGAGATTGGAGAAGGAGGGGACGAGATTGCACGACATTGGCGGTGAGAAAATGCGATTGCAGAAACTGCTTGCAGTATGAGTTCGGATTTATTGCTGTCCGGTAGAACTTACTTACATACACAAAAAAAACAATTAAGACCAATTAGTAGCAAATACTGAATTGGTCTTAATTGTTATTGTACTTAAATTTTAAAATTCAAGTTATGAAACGGGCAACCTTGTAAGATTAAAGGTTGTTCTTTTCAATATCCTTGAAGTACTTGTAAGTGCCGTGAGTGATGTTCTCGCACGCAGCTTCGTCGCATACGATGATGCCGTGTTGGTGCATTTGAAGAACAGAGATAGTCCACATCTGAGTAACAGGACCTTCGATAGCAGCTTGCAAAGCGCGAGCCTTGTTGTGGCCGTTGCAAAGGATGAGCACTTCTTTTGCCGACATTACAGTGCCAACACCTACTGTGAGTGCTGTAGCAGGAACGTCCTCGGGCTTACCACCAAAGAAACGAGAGTTTGCTACACGAGTGTCGGTAGTAAGAGTCTTTTGGCGAGTACGGCTTGTAAGTGCACTACCTGGTTCGTTGAATGCAATGTGGCCATCAGGACCGATACCACCGATAAACAAATCAATGCCACCAGCATCCTTAATCATTTGTTCGTAGTGTGCGCATTCAGCTTCAAGGTCCTCAGCGTTACCATTGAGGATGTGAATATTCTCTTTAGGGCAGTCAATGTGGTTGAAGAGGTTGGTTGCCATGAAAGAGTGGTAGCTTTCGGGGTGTGATTCGGGCAGGCCTACGTATTCGTCCATATTGAATGTCAAAACGTGCTTAAAGCTTACGCGACCTTCTTTGTTAGCCTTTACCAAAGCCTTATACATACCGATAGGTGAAGAACCAGTAGGCAGACCCAATACGAATGGTTTTTCAGCAGTTGGGTTTGCAGCATTGATTTTGCTGATTACATACTCTGCTGCCCAGTTCGACAACTTTTCATAGTCGGGTTCGATAATAACTCTCATGATTGTTTTTTGTTATAGTTGGTTAGTGAGAATTGCAAGACAAATCATTACGTAAAGTCATCTTTACATAAAGAAAGGTTCTTGCATTTCAACTCTTGTTGAATTTCAGTTTCACGCAAAGTTAAGTAAACTTTGTGGAGTTTGCAAGTATTTATTCTTTTTCTTTTCTATATTCTAATTATATATAATGCGTTAGCCTTAATCAATGTTTTTTTTGTAGCTTTGTCATAAATATGGCTTCAACAAGCAGATGCTATTGTGAGCATGTTGTTCTACTATTCACATGCAGATAGTGCCAACATGGGATGCAAATTGTCCTATAAACGCATTAAAGTTAGCTCACAAACGTGCTATAGTTGTCTCATTACGACCGAAACGAGCATTCATTACGACCGTAATGAGCAAACTATCATACGTTTATAAGGCAACATCAACCCGCTTCTTACGCAACAATCATGTGCGATATACAGAATTGAGCAGGTGCTTACAACTACTTTTTATTCAAGCCACTATCTTTAGAACAAATGGGCTGAAAGCCCAATAAAAACATAGCCTAAGGCAACATCCTTGGGAATAATCTAACGATAACTGAACGCCTTGAAAAGGCAAAAAAACATAGCATGTGCGGTAGGCACTTGCCCAATTAGGGCATGACATCAACCTCTCAATACAATCTACTCAAGCATGACTATAAAAAATCCTTTTGTATAGTGCAGAGGATAATAGTTATGCTATTCAGACACAATATACTCTCTTATGCAAGATTTTGTTCATTTACATGTTCACACGCAGTATTCTGTACTCGACGGACAGGCAGCAGTACCAAAGTTAGTTGATAAGGCTATAAAAGATGGTATGCGCGGCATGGCCATGACAGACCATGGCAACATGATGGGTATAAAGGAATTTTACAACTATTCGAACAAGGTGATAGGCAAAGCTAAAGGAGCGCTGAAAGATTTGGAAGCAAAGCTTGCATCACTCAACGATGGCACCTATCAACCCAAATTGGATAAAGATGGTAAAAACCCCGACGAAGGCAAAACGCATGAACAGCTTGTTGAAGAGTGCCAAAAGGCTATTGAAAAACAGCAACGCATAGCCAATTTTAAACCCATATTTGGTTGTGAAATGTATGTGGCACGTAGGGGCGATAAGTCGGTAAAACAAGAAAAGATAGACCAATCTGGTTGGCACTTAATCGTGTTGGCTAAAAACGAGCATGGCTATCACAATTTGATTAAATTGGTGTCGCGCTCGTGGGTAGACGGCTTCTATATGCGTCCGCGTACCGACCACAAAGACCTTGAGCTCTTTCATGAAGACTTAATTGTATGTTCTGCCTGTTTGGGTGGCGAAGTGCCACAAAAGATTTTGCAAGGCCGAATTGAAGATGCCGAGGAAACTGTTAAATGGTTTAAGAGCGTTTTTGGCGATGATTATTACCTCGAGCTGCAACGCCACGAAGTGAAAGACCCCTCGATTATGGCTAACAGAGATACTTTCCCCTTACAGGTTAAGGTAAACGAGGAGTTGCTGCGCATTGCAAAGAAATATGATGTAAAATACATTTGCACCAACGATAGCCACTTTGTTGATGAAGAGAATGCTGAGGCTCACGACCGCTTGATATGTTTGGCTACAGGACGCGACCTTAGCGACCCCAATCGTATGCTCTACACCAAACAAGAATGGTTTAAAACGCGTGCTGAGATGAATAGCGTGTTTGCCGACTTGCCCGAAGCATTGGCTACTACTTGCGAAATATGCGACAAGGTAGAGACTTACTCTATCGACCATGCACCTATCATGCCTAACTTTGCCATCCCCGAGGACTTTGGCACAGAAGATGAATATAGGCAGAAATACTCCGAAAAAGACCTCTTTGATGAGTTTACACGCGACGAGAACGGCAATGTGGTGATGAGCGAAGAAGACGGCCTTAAAAAGATAAAGAAACTGGGCGGATACGACAAGCTCTACCGTATCAAGCTTGAGGCTGACTATCTTGCTAAATTGGCATACGAAGGTGCAAAGAAGCGATATGGCGACCCTCTTGACGACGAAACGGCCGAACGCATAAAGTTTGAATTGCACATCATGAAAACGATGGGTTTTCCTGGCTACTTCTTGATTGTGCAAGACTATATCCGCGCCGCTCGCGAGGAATTGGGCGTAAGCGTGGGGCCCGGACGTGGTTCGGCTGCGGGTAGCGCAGTGGCTTATTGCTTAGGCATCACACAAATAGACCCTATCAAGTACGACTTGCTTTTTGAACGTTTCCTCAATCCTGACCGTATTTCGTTGCCCGATATTGATGTGGATTTTGACGATGATGGACGCGGACGCGTGCTTAATTGGGTAACGCAAAAGTATGGAGCTGACAATGTGGCACACATTATTACATATGGTACAATGGCCACAAAACTTGCCATTAAGGACGTGGCGCGTGTGCAGAAACTGCCGCTTTCTATCTCTAACAACTTGTGTAAACTCATTCCGGATAAACTGCCCGAAGGTCCCGATGGGAAGGTGCCTAAAATGAACCTGCCCAATGCTATTGCGGCTATACCTGAGTTGCGCGAGGCTGAAACCTCAAGCGATCCTTTATTGCGCGATACCATTCGGTACGCCAAAATGCTCGAAGGGAACATTCGCAACACAGGGGTGCATGCCTGCGGCTTTATCATTTGCAGGGACAACATCTCCGACTGGGTTCCCGTATCTACCGCCAAGGATAAAGAGACGGGCGAGGAGCTGCACTGCACGCAATATGAAGGACGCGTGATTGAAGAAACGGGGCTCATTAAGATGGACTTCTTGGGGCTTAAAACGCTATCAATCATCAAGGAGGCACTTGAAAACATACGTATGTCGCTTGGCATAGAACTTGACATTGACGAGATACCTATTGACGACCCTGCCACCTATCAACTATATTGCGACGGACGCACAATAGGTACATTCCAATTTGAGTCTACTGGTATGCAAAAGTATCTGCGCGAGTTGCAACCTTCAACCTTTGAGGACTTGATAGCCATGAATGCGCTCTACCGCCCGGGACCTATGCAGTATATTCCTTCATTTATTGCTCGTAAGCATGGCGATGAACCGATTACTTACGACCTTCCTTGCATGGAAAAATACTTGAAGGATACGTATGGTATCACCGTATACCAAGAGCAAGTGATGCTCCTCTCGCGCGAGATTGCCAACTTTACACGCGGCGAAAGCGATGCCCTACGTAAGGCCATGGGTAAGAAGCTTATTGAAAAGCTTAACCACATGTATCCTAAGTTTATTGAAGGTGGTAAGAAAAACGGCTACGACCCCAAAACGCTCGAAAAAATATGGAACGACTGGCGTGCATTTGCCTCATACGCTTTTAACAAAAGTCACGCCACGTGCTACTCCTGGGTGGCTTATCAAACAGCTTATCTCAAAGCCAACTATCCATCGCAATATATGGCGGGTGTGATGAGCCGAAGTTTGGCGGACATTAGCACCGTGTCAAAACTCATGGACGAGTGTAAATCAATGGGCATAAAGACCTTAGGACCAGACATTAACGAGAGTTTCTTAAAGTTTAGCGTTAACCATAGTGGCGACATCCGCTTTGGCATGGGAGCCGTTAAGGGTGTGGGCGAGGCCGCAGTAATGGAGGTGCTAAGAGAGCGCGAAGCCAATGGCCCATTTACTTCGGTGTACGATTTGGTTGAGCGTGTTAATCTTTCGTCGTGCAACAAAAAGTCGTTAGAGAGTTTGGCTCTTTCGGGGGCATTCGATGGTTTCGGCACCATCACTCGTGAGCAGTTCATTACTCCTAAAGAAAACCACGAGACTTTTTTGGATGCGCTCGTGCGGTATGGCAACCAGTACCAAATGGATAAAGCACAAAACACAATGTCGCTCTTTGGCCCTACAGAGTCTATAGAGATTGCTAAACCCGAACCTCCTAAAGATGTACAGCGATGGAGCGACCTTGAACGCCTAAACCGCGAACGCGATTTGATTGGTATCTACATATCTGGTCACCCGCTCGACTCTTATAAAATTATTGTAAACAACGTTTGCAATATGCACATGGACCAGTTGGAAGATATAAATGCCTTTGCCAATCAAGACGTGACAATTGGTGGCATTGTGACCGACTTACGCATGGGACAAACTCGAACGGGTAAACCTTATGGCATTGTAAAAATGGAGGATTATAGTGGGGTAGGTGAGATAGCTCTCTTTGGCGACGATTGGGCAAAACATAGTGGCTACTTCCAAATTGGCAATAGCTTGTTTATCACTGCAAGAGTTGAAGAAAAACAATGGCGGCAAAACGAATATGAACTTAAGATAGGCAGGGTTGAGTTTTTGGCTGATGTTAAGGATAAAAAGATAAAGTCTTTAACCATCACCGTTCCATTAGACAAGTTGTCGCAATCTGCTATCATAGAACTGAGTTCTATCATGAAACAAACAAGCGGACCAACTGAGGTTTATTTTAACATCTTTGATAAGGAAAAGCAAATGCAAGTTATGTTGCAAAGCAAGAGCGTTCACCTCTCTGTTGATAGCGTACTTGTAGACTTTTTAGAAAGTAATGAATTTGATTATCAGATTAATTAAGCTGATTATATCATTCATTTCTTAAAGTCTAAATATCAGCTCCGCATCTTATGCTATTTGCTATATTCATGAACAAACACTATCTTTGCATAGAGATAGGTGAGTAGGTGCAAACTATTTTGTACTATGCGCTTATCAAAAATTTGATTTCTTACTTACATAAAAATACAAATAATAATGGAAAAAGTTATAACTGATTCAAACTACGACGAAATTATTGCAGAAGGACTTCCCGTAGTGCTCGACTTCTCAGCTACATGGTGTGGCCCCTGCAAGAAGATTGCACCTTACATCTCAGAACTTGCTGAAGAGTATGCTGGCCGTGTAAATGTGGGCAAGTGTGATGTAGATGATAATGACGAACTCACTGCAAAGTTTGGTATTCGCAACGTACCAACTGTACTCTTTATTAAGAATGGTGAGGTGGTAGATAAACACGTTGGCGCTGGCAAAAAGTCTGAATTTACAGAGAAAGTAGAAGCGTTGTTAAAGTAATACTTTAAGCAAAAACATTCTATAGTATGAACTTAGATGACGAACTCTTGCAAGATGCTCAAGAGGATGCTGCTGCCGTGGCATACATCAAGACGCATCTTCCACAAGAACTGCAAGACAAGTTTGATGACGACTTGTTATACTACTTTTTAGACCTCATCGTTGAGTATTATGCCGAAAGCGGAGTGCTTGATGCAACTCCCGACAAAGACGGCTTTATCGAACTCGACGAAGAGGAAATAGCAAACTATCTTGCTAAAAAAGCAAAGAAAGAAAAAATGGGTGAGTTCTTGCCCGAAGACCTGCTGTTTGTGGTTCAAGCACAAATGGACTTTGAAGACGAGAACAATCTTTAATTGTCAAAAAACTAAAAGAGAGGCTAAGACATATAAATGTTTTGGCCTCTCTTTGCATTCATAACCTTTTGCTATTACAAATTATTTTTTTTGAACGTATAAGTAGGTGTTCAAAATTATTTATATAAATGGATTTTTTATTTTTACATTTGAAGCACTTTCTGTGGC
>DJEH01000028.1 GCA_002431845.1 Prevotellaceae bacterium UBA5903
AATTTTGAACACCTACTTATATACTTAAAACCCCCGAAAGCTATATGGTTTAGCTTTCGGGGGTTACTTATGTTTGTTTCAAACTTTTACTTAGCTCTCTTGGCGCGTCCGCCACGTGCACGTTTGCCTTTCTTTTTGGTTTTGCCCTTAGTAGTCGGTGTGCTTTTTGAAGTTTTCTTGCCTTGCGAAGCATACGCTTGGTTATGAGGCGTATTTGCATTAGGTTGAACTGCGTGAGCCTCATCTTCAACAAGCGAGAAGTCGAGCTGACGGCGCTCAAGGTTAGCTCTTTCCACCTTTATGCGCACCTTGTCGCCCAAGCAATAGCGCTTGTGGTTGCGGCGACCAACAAGGCAGAAGTTACGTTCATCAAACTCGTAGTAATCGTCGAGCAAGAGGCGCAGAGGTATCATGCCTTCGCACGAATTTTCGTCAATTTCAACGTACAAGCCAAATTCGGTCACACCACTCACGGTGCCATCAAACTCTTGTCCGAGGCGGTCGGCCATAAACTCCACTTGCTTATATTTAATTGAGGCACGCTCAGCAGTTGCTGCTACTTGCTCCATGTCGGAAGCATGTTCGCAAAGTTCCTCATATTTTTTCTCGCTCACAGAGCGTCCACCTTCGGCATAACGTGTAAGTAAGCGGTGAACCATCGTGTCGGGATAACGGCGTATGGGCGAGGTAAAATGCGTGTAGTAATTAAACATCAAGCCATAGTGACCAATGTTGTGCGTGCTATAGCGAGCCTTCATCATGGCACGCAAAGCAACCATTTCTACCACCTCTTCTTCTTTCTTTCCTTTTACGTCGGCAAGCAGCTGGTTAAGGCTTTTGCTTACCTCGGTTTTGGTGCCATCGGTGCGAATACGGTAACCAAAACGAGCCACAAAGCCGCTTAGTTTTTCCATCTTTTCGGGGTCGGGCACATCGTGAATACGATATACAAACACCTTGGGCTTTTTGCCTTTTGGCGGCACGGCAATCAGCTGTGCCACGCTCTTATTGGCCAAAAGCATAAACTCCTCAACCAGCTTGTTAGCGTCCTTAGCCACCTTTACGTAGGTGCTAATGGGATGCCCCTTTTCGTCTATTTCAAAGCGTACTTCGGCACGATCAAAACCTATAGAACCATTTTTAAAGCGTTTAGCTCTCAAGCATTTGGCCAAGCGATTGAGCATTATGAGTTCTTGAGCATACTCGCCTTCGGGCGCAGAGCCTTTGGGCAATGGTTCTGGGTGGTCGCCAGGCAGTGCAAGGTCGTCGGCCGATGCCTCATTATTTCGTTCGAGTATGGTTTGCACCTCCTCGTACGTAAAGCGTCGGTTACTGCGTATAACAGTGTGTGCCAAATGCCACGACAGCACTTCACCTTGCTCGTTCATGCGGAAGATGGTGGAGTAAGTAAGCTTCTCCTCGTCTTGTCTTAAAGAACAGATAAAGTTGCAAAGTCGCTCGGGTAACATAGGTATGGTGCGGTCCACCAAGTATACACTGGTGGCACGCTTCACGGCTTCTTTGTCGATGATGTCGCCTTCGTGCACATAGTGCGACACGTCGGCAATGTGTACACCCACTTCCCACACACCATCTTCGAGTTTGCGTATAGAAAGGGCATCATCAAAGTCCTTTGCGTCGTGGGGGTCAATAGTAAATGTGGTGACATCTCTAAAGTCTTCGCGCCGAGCTATCTCTTCGGGGGTAATGTCGGGCGAGAGTTTTTCAGCAGCTTTTTCCACACTTTCGGGGTATGTGTAAGGCAGCCCATATTGTGCCAAAATAGCGTGCATCTCGGCATTGTTTTCGCCCTGCTTGCCCAAAATATCAATTACTTTGCCAATGGGACTCTTCGAGTCGTTGGGCCATTCTACTATTTTTACCACGGCTTTATCGCCATCTTTGCCTCCGCCGAGATTTTCCTTAGGGATAAATATGTCGGTGGCAAGCGAGCGACTCTCCGTTACAAGAAAGCCATAGCCACGCTCCACTTGCAAATGGCCCACAAAGGTGTCGTTCTTACGTTCCAAAATCTCTGTTACCTCGGCCTCGCGTGCATGTCCGGCACGGCGTGCAAGCATGCTCACCTTTACGCGGTCGCCATCGAGTGCATGGAGCGAGTTGCGCTCACACACCAAAATGCTTTTGCCGCCATCGTCGGGCTGAAATTCGTTGTGTCCATTGCGCTTGCGCACAAAGGTACCCTCCATCACATTTGAACGTACGGCATTTCGATAGTGCCCATTGCCATCGGTCGATATATAGTCATCGAGCACAAGGTCGGACAATGCATCAAGTATTATCATCTTGGCAGGATGATTGTTGGCTTTAAGAAGGGTAAAGAAATCTTTTACGTCGAACTCTTTATCTGGATTGGCGTTGAATGTATCTACAAGCATCTGCGCCACAGCTTTCTTTTTAAGCCTTGGTGCACCGCCTTTATTTTTTTTGCTACGTGCCATGTTGTTTTTAGTTTTTAAGTTGTTGAGTAGCTTGTTGTCTTAGCTACCTTGTGTTTGTCATTATATGTTTCTGCTACAAGGTATGCAAACTACTCTATGCAAAGTAACGTTTTTTTTGTGAATTTTGCTACTTAATTAATATATAATAACGCAAGGATATAGATAAACTTCGTACTTTTGTCATCCAAAACAAGCTACTATTGCCATGTATCATAAATTATTCATATTGTTCGCTGCATTTTGGTGTGCCTTGTTGCTGCAAGCACAAGAGCCTACTAACAAAGCGCAAGGCAACGATGAGGTTGAAGAAACCGAAATGCCCATCATGACGCAATTGGGCAGCACGCAGTATAAGGGAAAGACCATTCCACACATCATTATGCCATCTTTGCCCAAATATGCGCCACTCACTTTTAGCAGCGACAAAGAACGCGAACAATATAACCGCTTGGTATATAACGTTAAGAAGGTGCTTCCATGGGCCAAACTTGCCAAACTCACCATTATCGAAACTGTGGAAGTGCTTGACCAACTGCCAGACAAACGCGCTCGCGACGAACACATTAAGCAGGTGGAACATAGCCTTAAGCAACAATATGGACCAGCACTGAAAAAACTAACGCGCTCGCAGGGGCGTTTGCTCGTAAAACTCGTTAATCGCGAATGCAACCAAACGGGCTATGCCATAGCCAAAGCATTTATTGGGCCGTTTAAGGCTAATCTTTACCAAGGCATTGCCGTGCTGTTTGGCAATAGCCTCAACAAGAAGTACGACCCCGAAGGCGACGACCGCTACACCGAACGCGTGGTGCGCATGGTGGAGGCTGGACTTATTTAACGCTAATGCAAACGGAAAAATTGACCAATTATTTTGTGTCACATTTTGGGTGGAAATAGAAATAAAAATGTCATCTTTCAAGTTACAGTATGCTAACAATCACACGCTAATACTCTTATAAAGGCTTTATGACACGCTAAGGATACGTATCCTTATACCACAAGGATACGTATCCTTAGGGTATAAGAACACGTATCCTTACACCCTAAGAACACGTATCCTTAGGGTGTTATAAAGGCTTTATAAGAGCAAAAAGAGCTTTTTATCTTGCTTTAAAATTCTTAAACCGTTGATTATCAACGATTTATAAAAATGCGCTAAAAAATCGCTTGTTTCGGCCAAAATATTTTTTGTTCAGAACGAAGCCATTCTCAGAAGGTGTTTTTTTAACAAAAACCGAAAAATAGAACAATCGTGGAGCATCGTTGCAAGGTGATTTTTCAATTACACAAACCATTTAGCTTTCTTATTTATTATGCTATATCTATCGCTCGGTACCAACTTGGGCAACCGTTCTAAAAACATACAAAAAGCCATCGCCTTGATTGGTCAGCAAATAGGCAAGGTGGTGCTGCAAGCCACACCTATCGAAACGCAGCCTGTGGGATTTAATTCGCCACATGCGTTTCTTAACACTGCCATTGGCGTTAGCACCTCGCTCGGCATCAACGAAATTCTAAAGGCTACACAAGCCATAGAGCGGCAAATGGGACGACTGCAAAAGAGCATCAATGGCATTTATCACGACCGTATTATCGACATCGACATCTTGCTCTATGGCAACCTGGTTGTTGATGCTCCCTCTCTTTCTGTGCCCCACCCCCGACTGCCCGAACGCTTGTTTGTGCTTGAACCATTGGCTGAGATTGCCCCCAACCTCTTTCACCCTTTTTATGGTAGCACCATAAACGATTTGTTACAGGCGCGTAAACGATGCTCTATTGCCGCTCTATGCGAAGCTGATTGTACCCCTACGCTTGCCAAACATATCAACAATATGCTTGCTCAACTCTCAAGCCATTCCACACCCCTCACCCCACAACAACTTGTGGCATTGAGCAAGGAGCATAATGCTGACAGCACACTCTACTTGTTACGTGACGCTGAAACCAACCAACTTATTGCCACTGCTACACTTGCCGTGTGCCACTTGCTAACAGGCTCTAAAGCATGGATTGAGGATGTGGTGGTAGACAGCCCTTTCCGCTCTAAAGGCTATGCCCATATTTTGCTTAATCACTTAATTTACAAAGCCCGACTTGCTAAGGCCGACAGTGTGAACCTCACGTCGCGCCCCTTGCGCGTGGCTGCCAATAAACTTTATCAGCGCATGGGCTTTAACTTACGCGAAACGAATGTTTATAAAATGTCACTGAAATGTGATGAATAGTGGCAAAAAATCGTTGCTTTTGTTCATAGTTTCAGCACCTTGCACTATCTTTGCATAA
>DJEH01000027.1:0-162 GCA_002431845.1 Prevotellaceae bacterium UBA5903
GTTTCAATTCCAATAAGGTTCGATTAAGACCCTTTAAGCGCAAGTAAGTGCTATGTGAAAAGCAATGGTTTCAATTCCAATAAGGTTCGATTAAGACAAAATATCATGAACAGAAGAACCGAAAATAAAATAGTTTCAATTCCAATAAGGTTCGATTAAGAC
>DJEH01000027.1:271-20204 GCA_002431845.1 Prevotellaceae bacterium UBA5903
CAATAAGGTTCGATTAAGACGCTACACTGTAGCCGCTTGTGATAGGCTGTAAGGTCTGTTTCAATTCCAATAAGGTTCGATTAAGACACGAAGAAACAGGTCTCACGGTGCGTTTCAGTCAGGTTTCAATTCCAATAAGGTTCGATTAAGACTTTCGGCAAAGAGACTTTCAAGCCAAAGAACATCAGTTTCAATTCCAATAAGGTTCGATTAAGACCCTCGCAACGACCCCGAATGCCTAACCTATTCCGAAGTTTCAATTCCAATAAGGTTCGATTAAGACTAGAACAAGCAGCACAAAATCTCTTTGCTTCGCTGTTTCAATTCCAATAAGGTTCGATTAAGACCCCTTGAATACAAGCTAGAGAAAGATAGCGTTTTCAAGAAGTTTAATATTGCAAAAATAGCAAAAATGGTTTAAAAAAATGTCGATGTACAATACTAAAAAAAAGTAGGGAGAACGACATTACGCTTTTCATATTGAATATCAATGGTTTAGATTGAATGGTTACTATGACATGTTTGTATATGCTAGCAATGTCATAGACATAGACAACTATGTGTTGGAGGCAACCTACTATGGGATGGACAATATTTTGCATAGCAAAGTTATAATAGCAAAATTATAAAAAGTTGTCAATATCCATGCGTTCTTTACCTATTATCTGCTTATTCATATTATAATCCATCTTGTTTGTGAATAGTATGACACTATCTTCTTTTGTGTCGATAAGGAATTTTATTTTTATCGTTAGTTCTTGTAACTTGCTATTTGTTAAATCTCCTTCGAACACAGAATTTTGTATCCAATTTAAATATTGACGGCATAGCTTTAGCATTTTGCCAACGCGTTTTTCACCAATGTCGTAGACTAGAATTATATACATTATATTAATTACCAATACATTTTAAAAGGTTTGTATTCTTCTATATCCAATATGTCTTTGAGCAGTTTGTAACATTCAAGCTTTATTAGATGTCGGTAGCTAACGTTACGTCCTAAGGATCGGTGCTTAAAAGTTTCGGAGTATCGTTCTTCTAAAGCTTTGACAAATATCTTTTTCCCTTTATCATTAAGCAAGCAACGATTTAGTTTGTAGTCAAAATCTTTTTCGGACAGTGCATGTTTATTGAGCATTTTGAATATGACTCGATCTACGATAATAGGTTTAAAAATCTCTGATATGTCAAGACATAGCGAATAGCGTCGTTCACCAGGTGTGTGTAAGTAGCTAATTGTAGGATTAAGTTGCGTTTGGTGCACCGCTCTTAAGGTTTCAGCATAACACATCATGTTACCAAATGAAATTAGTGCATTCACTTCATTTTGCGGTGGTTGCTTAGATCGTCCATTCATTTTAAAATCAGCTAAAATAATGTCGAATGCAGAATAATAAAGTTGGCGGATATTGCCCTCAATTCCCATAACCTCATCTATAGCCTTGGTTAGAGGTAGCTTGTCGGCAAGTGTTTTAATAGAATTGATAATAGCTTGCAGATTTTTACCTCGTCGGTTATAATAGTTAAGGTTCATAGTCATATTCCATGCAGCTCCCTGAATAAATTTACAGGCATATCCCAATCTACGTTTGCTACTATTGTATGCTTTAACTTGTGCTAATAGAGCCTTGCCAGAAAGCAATCCATCGCGTGGCATAAAACTTCCTGTATAATTTTCATAATAGTCGAAGAAATGTATAGGTATGTCTTTTTGGCCCAAGAAATTAAAGAGAGCACTATTTGCTTTTAAGCTACCAAAAGCATAAATTTCTGCAACATCTTCAATTGGTATGAAACGAGATGGTTGCTTGGCTTCTTTGTTTTCTTCTTCTATTACTGGTGTAAATTTCAGTGTGTTGTCACAGCGTTCAATTATGCCTGGATTAAATATGTAGAAACTTCTTTTCATTCTTGGACTTCTTGTATATGACAAAATTCATAATAACTGCAATTCTTACAAATGCTTTTTTTTATGATGGGAGGGCATGCTGTTTGTTGTGTAATAAGTTCAATATCTTTCTTCATAAGTTGGATATCGTTGCGGTCAACATCTGTGAGAAAAACCTCTTGTGTTTTGCGTAGTGTTGGATATTCTAATATACCCTTAATATGCTCTATGCCGTGTTGCTCAAACACATACATATAGTATTTTAGTTGCCATTCATGTGCTACATCCATTTTGTTAGATTTTTTTATTTCGTGTATGGTGTTTTTGTGTGTATCAAAGTAATCGACTTTAACACCATCAATTGCAACTTCTTCATAATGCGACCTACGTTGAGGATAACTTGATGCATGTACCAACTTGCCTATTTCTACCAACTCGGATTCGTGTTCCATGTTAATACCATTAGCAAAAAGCCAGAGCTTTCGATGGCAAATATGGTAATAATTTAAATGTGTTCCTGTAATAATCATATTCGAAAGATGAAAATCTCATACGCTAATTCAAGTAGCGTATGAGATTTTATTAGATTTGCATTACAACTGGTTTTCGTAGTCAAAGCTCATCATACGGCCTATTAAGCATTGTTTAGCTTGTTGCAAAGCATCTGCGCTCTCACCTTCTGTAACAACATATCCTGCGCAAGGAAGCGTAATAAAGGTTTTAGCTCCTTCTACATTGTCAACAATAGGCTTAGCTTTAGGATGTTCGCCACCGTCATCAACCAATTTAGCACGAATAGCAGCCGCCAAGGTGTTGGCATTGTCGCTAACGGCAATGGCCAAAGTTTCCATCAAACTGAAGGTACGTGCTTGGTTTGAACTGATATGCCAGTTTATCAGCGCTTCAGCAATGGCAGGAATAATTTTTTTACGTTCTTCGGCAGGCATGATGAGACATTCGCCAAATACGTTTTTGCCTAAAATCCATCCTTTTGCTCTTAGTTGTTCTAATACCTCTGGGCTTACTTCAGGCTCAAGTTTGTTTGCCGATACACAAAAGAGGCGGCGCAAGTCGATGGCAACATCATACACAAATAGGCCTGTTGCACGCGTATTGTTGGGGATCCATTTACGCAATAAGCTGCGATCATTCTTGCCAAGTAACTCTTCTATCTGCTCTTCGCTCATCGCTTGCCCATCAGCGTTGCGCACAACAACCTTGTGCACATCGGGACGATTAGAGCGGTCAAAAGATGCAGACTCACTTGGTAAGTTTGCTAATAAAGGATGAAGTGGTGTCATGGCAGAAATGCAAAATGGGCTCCTGCGCTTTAGTGCTCGCCCTTCTTTACCGCCCTTAGGAGTTCTCATCCAACCGCCTAGCAATTGGTCTGTGTAGAGAGGATTACAAAGTGACATAACTTCGCCTTCTTTAAGTGTATTTTTCTTGTCTACATCGAAGTAAAATTCGATTGGCGCAGGCTCCACGTTAAGCATTTCTGTAATTGTTTCCATAATAGAACGCTTAACTTGTTGACCACTAGAATAAGGCATACGTACGCCAAATTGTGGATCATAAAAGTTTTTCTGACCATTTTCAACACAGAAAACAGTAAAGTTTGCATGCTTCAAACCACGCAAATAGATAAAAGGATTGTCCATAACTGAAAAGATTTAATCGTTAGACATAGCATATAGAAAACGTAGCAAGGTTAAGAAGTAAGGCACGTTATCATTGGGCATATTGTGGATATCCTTCACAATATCAGTTAGTGCCTTTTTGTCGTTTATTAAGGGCACAATTTCTGTAATGCAGTTTATAAACTGTTTTTTGTTAGTTGCGCCAAGTACACCATTTACCAAGTTCTTGGGCTTTGTGCTGATTTCTTTAGACTTATCAGTAGAAGCCTCCATCAGTAGATGTGCCAATTGTTGGGATTTATCCCATAAAGCATCGTTGTTAAGCATAGCTAATAACCAAGTTTTATATACATTATAACTAATTGTTTGTTCCTCATCTTTAGCCATTTTAGGCATTGTTCCCTTTGTTATATAGGGTCTAAGTCCCTTAGGTTCCATAGCCTCTACACCTATCACACCTTTTGTACAAGCTGTACGAAAGCCAAAGGCTGTACCCCAAAGAGTTTCAACTTTGTTTGAATTTGATTTTATATTTGCAAAAAGCTGATGATAAAGCTGCCATGGCTTCCGAATTTGATCTAATTCAAAAGGGATGAAACCTATTGTAGTATTAGTTTGTCCAATGCTATAGATAGCCCCCATAAGTTGTTTCGCTTTGTTTTTTTGTGCCAATTTTACAAGCACTTCTGTCCAATTTAAAGTTTCGATGCTCAGAACTCCGTCTTTGTTTTGTGTAAAAACATCAAGCCCTTGAAGAGGATTATTCTCGTCATACACACGTTCATTATAATAGTGCGACAACCATTTCCCATTCCAAGTGTTTATTTGATTTCCCTTGGCTTTTTGAGTATTATCAAGTATGAGTCTATAATACTTCCATCCTTTAAATAAATCCATCAGAATGCTTTTATCGCAAAACAGAATTGAGAGTCCTCCTTGAACACCTACACCTAATCCATCCCCCAACCAAGAGAGGAAAACATCCTCTTGCTCTAAGTTTAGGTTCATATCTGTAACTTGTCCAGAAGTGGTAGCTAAAACATCGGCAGATGAAAATCCTCTCGCAATACTCATATCAGGCTCACACTCATCAATCTTTGTCATAAGTTTAATAAAACGTTGCCTGCGCTGTTCTGCAGTTTCATAAGTTATGTTTCCCTTTATCATCTTCTCCCAAGCTAGTTTGGGATTTTCTAATGGCGAATTGCCACCAGTCATCATATATTTGTTATGGTCAAAGAACAAAGGATAGAACTGCTCCACAAAAAAAGTACGAGCATCATAGTTTGTTCCATATGTTTCGTTGTATGCTTCAAGAAACATTCGTCCAATTGTAGCTGTTATCATGTTTCAAAGTATTTCAAAAGATTGATAATTCCCAACTTGGCACATATCAGTACTTAGTCCTAATTCATTATTGTATGCACTATTAGGTACTATAAATAGATGGCTATGCTCAATTGCTATTTGTTCAAGATTGCGATAGGCAATTGAATGATAGCTCACCGGTATTTCTAGTTTACTCCGTTCCATAGCATTACTATTGCAATATGTTTTCTTATCATTTTCAGTAATGCAAATAGCAGAGTTTATATCTAAAGTATCAAGCAAAGCCGATTTTGCTTTATTACACAAACATTGTAGCTGCCATTTGCCATCCATAAACGCAGCTCCACTAAAGTCTATATTCGTAAACTCTATATGGGGATATACCATATCTATCATTCCTTGTACCTCTGTTTCATCAAGAACTTTCCCATTATCGGGTAACACTTCAAAAGTTCTTTCTAAAACATCAAGTGTATAAGGTAAAGCTTCTGTTTTATCAGTTGGAGGTGCTAACACGTATATAGGCTTAAAATGACTAATTGATTCTAAAGTACGTTTACGATTAACACGGCCAAATCGTTGGATTAAGGCATCGATAGGTGCGCATTCAGTTATCATCAAGTCGAAACTAATATCTAAACTCACTTCTACCACTTGCGTAGATACGACAATACATGGTTGTTGTTCCATCGTGTTTAAAGCGTTTATTAGCTCATGTTCTTTTTGTGTGCGATCACTGCGCTTGAATCGGCTATGTATAAGCATCTTTGCTACTTCGGGATACGTATTTTCTATTTGCTGATATACTTCTTGTGCACGTTTTACTTGGTTACATACTATTAATATTTTTTGCTTATTATCAATAGCATCTTTGATAACACCATCAATTTCGTCTTTGCATGGTAGTTTGTATATTTTATGCCTGTTGAAAGTTTTGAGAATTTTTGCGGGCAAATTAACTTCATACACTTTGTCTTTACCACCGAGTAAAGCCAATATTTTGTTGTATAGCACAGTTGGCATAGTAGCAGTACCAACATGTATGCGACAGCCTAATGCTACAAGTATTTCTATAATGCGTAGGACAATGGCTTGAATGGTGTCTGAATAGGTGTGTATTTCATCAAGAATTACATCGCATCCGCGCAAATCAAGCGCCATTGACTCATACCCCTTAATGCCAAACACCACTGAAGCCATTTGGTGGGGAGTCATAATCTTAACAGAAGCTCCCATCATGCGTTGCATAATGCGTTCTTCAATTTGCCCATCTTCAAGTTTCAAACTTGATGTGGCATGAAGCAGATATATTTGAGCTTTTGTATTTGCTAAATCGTGTTTTATTCGTTCGTACATGGCGTTTATTGATGCTTGGAAGGGTAGCGTATAAAACACGCGTCCTTTGCATCTACGCAATAGAAAATCTGTTTTTCCTGCTCCAGTAGGAGCTGTTACCAGAGTATGCATTTTTTCGTTTTCTGCAGAAATTTGCGACAATGGATATAGTGAACTGGAACGATTATAAAAACTCAGATCTGGCAAGACAAAGAGTTTCTTCGTAGGTATTTGTTCTTCTGTTTCAAGAGCAGAAGCCATATGATCGGCTCCCATTAATAATCCACGCCATGCAGAACAACCAATTCTTCGTTTAGCACAATATTCTACTACATACTCATAGTTTGCAGTTGCTTCGTCTACAGAGATTGGATGGACGTGCATTCCTAATGTGCCAAGAATATCCAATGCAGCATCACTCCATGTTTCAAAGAATTTGATATGTTCGTTAAAGCATTCCTCGTTATAGTCATCTAAGTCTACAATGCCTTTTTTACCAATATCGTTCATTACAGATTTATGATGAGCGATAACCATGTCTATTACTGCATCACGGCGTGATTCTGCAATTAGCGAAATAAAAAGAATTGAGGCTATTTCATGGCGGAAAACAAATCCAGGTTTGCGTATAAATGTTTTTGCTAGTGCCTTTTGAAACACAGGGCTTGCTTTTCCTATATCATGAAGCCATGCACCTTCTATGGCAGTTTGTTTGTCAAGCCCCAAGTGCTCGGCCATAACAGCAGCAACCTCTGCCACGTTCTTAAGGTGTTGAAAAAGCGTTACGTGCCCATGTTGCTCGCTTTTTGCTAATATTTCGGGGTGTTCTGACATATTTTACAAACTTTGTCCGTTATACTCAAGCCAACCTTTCATTGGGTTGCAATTAGCAAAGCGGTTAAAACCTACCATAAACGATTGCGGAGAATCGCCCAATCTGAGTTCAAATCCAGGCAATTGATTGAAGCCTTCTTCAGCCAATTCTTCTACCAATGGTTGTGGCAACAAAATATCTTCATTGCGGCACAAACAAATGTGTTGCACTTTAGCTCGTTCTGCATCTTTGGCTGTGAGAAAAGCTAGTTTCAGTGTAGGGTTTAGCAATACGTTGCGTTTAATAACCGAGCGTTCTCGCAGCCCTTGTTTATTAAGTCCACGTGATTGGGTAACCTCTTGCTGCGGGTCCATTGATTGGTAAGTGAGTTTGTGCCTTGCTATATGCTTAATGCCACTTTCAGCCAACGTTTCTGGAAAAAGCTTCTTTTCTATTCCCTCAATAATTGATGGGGTAAGAAATTGTTGGCTAAATGTTTCACCATCGCGCACAGCCGTCCAGGGTTTTATAAAAGCAAACTTTCCTGTATAGGTAACTACGTAATACATAAGCTTAAATTTATTTCTTTGTTAATAAATAGCTCCAAAGCCAATTCCTGTGCAATTGCCTATACCTACATTCCATGCAAACAATTTGGTTTCAGGTTTGCCTTTTATGATAATAGGACATAAATTGGCCTTATTGCCTATGTTGTGATAGCGTACGAGTTTTTGTTTTTTCTTAGCATAAGATAGGTCAAAACATATGTTGAGCGTATTGTCTGGTTCTAAACCAGCCTTAAGCATTTTGGCTTTTAAGGTTTCAGTCATTAGTTCGTTTGCTTCAGCATCGTTAAAGCTATATTGCTTTATCGTTCCGTTATCTAATTTACGTTTGATGAATATTGGGCTTGCACAGAAAAACAAATCACGCTCTTGTATATCGGTGTCATTAACCAACATAATCTCTTTCACTTTCATGCCACAAAATAGTTCGGGGTCACTCTGTATTGAGTGGATAATGTTTTTCAGTACATTGTTGTTGTAAAAGCTAATAAAGAACTTTGCGCCATTTTTAAAGTTGAGTGCATTGCCGTCTTTGCAGCCATTTTGCAACCATGAAAATGAGTATAGCGATATTTCGCCATGCATGCTGTTGTGCCCAATCCACTTATGTAGTGCACCCACCAACTTTTGTTGATAGTCAAAAGGCACAGGCTGCGTATTAGGTAAGGTTTTAATTTGTATTCGCATATATGTAATTGTTTATTATAGTTTTGTCTCTGTAAAATACTTCTTTAGAGAACTTTCTGTTTTTGAATAATGCAACCATACAATATTTCTACTTAACTACGCTGCAAATATAGTATTAATTTGTGACAAGGTACGTCAATCAAAATTTTTCAGTGTTAAAAATGAGGCTGGTAGGGTAAAAAAGTTGCATTTTTTTTCGTAACAAGGCTATAAAATCAGATGTAAGGTGGGGTAGAGGAAAAAAATGAGGCAAAGCGCCTTTAAAAAGCGCTTTGCCTCATAGTTATTTTTTATGTAAAAATTTAGTTATGAGATGCCACAATTCGCGCACCCACAAAACAAGAGAGGAACCCAGGATGATGATAACCCAATCAATCAGTTTGAGCCCTTCAACATTGAAAAACTGCTGTAAGCCTGGAATTTCAACCATTGCTATTTGCCCCACAAGGATTATGGCCACGATGGTGAGCAATTCGTTACACCCTTTGAAGTGGAGTGCACTCCGCCCAGTTTCGAATGCACGAGCGTTGAATAGGTAAAAGAAGTGCGTCATAACGAATGCTGTAAAGAGCAAGGTTAGTTCGTAGGTCGAAACGTGGCCTTTTGCTCCTAAGTGCAGATGTATGAGGTCGGTAAGTTGCGTAATGTCGGCATGCTGAAAGATGTAGAGCATGCCCAACAACATGAGGAAGAAGAAACCGCCAACGCCCACTATTTCGTGAAACATAGGCTTGTTCAAGATAAACGCTTTGCGGTTGCGCGGTTTGTCTTTCATCACGCTCTCAGAGGGTGGGAGCGAGGCCAAAGCCATGGCTGCAAACGTGTCCATAATAAGGTTTATCCACAACATTTGCGTAACTGTAAGTGGCGACTCTGTGCCCATAAATGCACCGAAAAGCACAAGCAAGCAGGCGGTAACGTTTACCGTTAGTTGGAACAAAAGGAAGCGTTGGATGTTTTGGTACAACGAGCGTCCCCACATCACAGCCTTGCCAATGCTTGTAAACGAGTTGTCGATGATGGTGATGTCTGATGCCTCTTTAGCCACACTTGTGCCGTCGCCCATAGAAAGGCCTACATGGGCAGCACGTAGGGCTGGGGCATCGTTGGTTCCGTCGCCAGTAACTGCAACCACTTGGTTCTTCTTTTGCAATGTCTCAACCAGTCGTTTCTTATCCATAGGTCGAGCACGCGAAATAATTTTAAGGTCGAGCACGCGCTCTTCGAGTTCGGTGTCAGAAAGGGCTGCAAATTCAGGTCCGGTGATGATGTTGCGGTCGGTGTCTTTAGCGTCGTTCCAAAGGCCAATTTGTCGGGCTATTTCTTTGGCTGTGCCCGAGGTATCGCCGGTAACAATTTTTATGCTGATGCCGGCATCTATGCACTCTTTAACAGCCATAGGTACGTCTGCTCTAACGGGATCGGCAATGGCAGCTACACCAATAAAGCAAAGTTCATTTGCCACCACCTTGTTGTTGTCAATAACCTTTTCGCCATTGTTTACTATTTGATAGGCAAAGCCAAGTGTGCGCATGGCATGGTTTTGATAGGCCAAAAGCTGCTTGTCTACCTCTTCTTTGCTTATGGGAGTGTTTTTACAAAGTCCGAACACAATTTCGGGAGCACCCTTTACATACAAAATGGTTTTGCCCTTAAAAGCCTTCGATGCCACCATTGTGGCCATATACTTGCGCTCTGTAGAGAATGGCACTTCAGCCTTCACCTCTATGCCTTCGCGTATAGAGCGATAGTCTGTGCCTTGCTTGCTCATCCAGAGGAGCAATGCCCCCTCTGTAGGGTTGCCTAAAATTTGTGGTTTGCTCTTATCAGTAAAGTCGATAGATGCAGTAGAATTGATGGCGATGCCCTCATAAAGCACTTCTTTGGGCGTATTGCCATACAACTTCATCTCGTTTACACTCATTTGGTTTTGCGTTAGTGTACCCGTTTTGTCGGTACAAATCACGGTGGTAGCCCCCATTGTTTCGCATGCATGCATCTTACGCACAAGGTTGTTGGTTTTAAGCATGCGGCGCATGCTATATGCCAAACTTAGCGTAACGGCCATAGGCAAGCCTTCGGGCACAGAAACAACTACGAGTGTAACGGCTATCATTAGTGTTTGCAGAATGTAAGCTATAAAGGGTGCAACCTCTTGTAGAGAGCCAAAGCAGTTGGTTCCGTTGGTAACAAAATACATGATGATGCGCCCTACAACAATTAGCGCAGCAATGCCATAGCTAGCTCGGCTAACCCAGTTGCCCAGCCAGTCGAGTTGCTCGTTGAGTGGTGTTCTTACGCTATCGTCAATCTGTACAGCCTCAAACACTTTGCCTTGCTCTGTGTGGTCGCCCACGGCCAGCACTCGGCAAATGCCGTGGCCCTCCATTACCTTTGTGCCTTTCATCACATGGTTAGTGGGGTAGGTGGCAGCCTTATCAAAGTCTTTTTCATCAACACTCTTCACGCACATAGGTTCGCCCGTTAGGGTAGACTCATCGGCATGGAGCGAGGTGGCCTCAAGCAGTTCGCAGTCGGCAGGAATTTCCTCGCCCGTGTTGAGAACAACGATGTCGCCAACCACAATTTCCTTGCGTGGTATTTGTGTGGCATTGCCGTTGCGTATCACTTCTACGGCCTCATCATCGTTTACTTGGTTCAGGATAGTAAACTCTTTATCGGCTTGCAGTTCAAAGTAAAAGGCAAGCCCTGTGGCAAGCAAAATGGCCACGAATATGCCAGCTGGCTCAAAGAATACAGCTGCTCCTTCATTAAGGCCATAGAACTCGTAGCACGATATGCCAATTGATAATACGCCCGCTATCAATAAAATAATAATAAGTGGGTCGCGAAACTTCATCAAGAACTGTTTCCACAGAGGGTCTTTTTGGGGAGGTGTTAGTACATTCGCCCCATTCTTTTGGCGGCTTTCAGCCACTTCTTGGTCTGTAAGACCTGTGTAGCGATGTTTTTGTTCCATAGGTAAAATAAGTGTCTAATAAAGTGTTTGTAATTGTACTAAAGCATGATAGCTAAACAATGAGTTTCCCCTATACTTTCAGTGTGCGCAGATACGCTTTTTGTTCAGCTGTAATGCGGTAGCTCTCAATGGCCTTTTGTATAGTTTTGTTGTGAGTCCAAGGGGGTAGTAATTTGTTTTGAATGTAGGGTAGGGTGGCATCCCATTGTTTGGCAAGGGCGGTGGCATAAAACCATGCAATGCCCATCTTTACGTAGTATTCGTTGCTACATACTGAGGCGGGGAGCTTAAGGTAGTGCGCATCGAAGTCGTGGTCAAGGTAGTGGTCCATGAGCATCTTTATGCCAAATCTGCAAGTGTAGGTGTGAGCCGACTGCACCCAAGTGGTGATGTGTGCTATCAGTTGGTTACGATTTTGTGCAAACACCTTGGGGGTGAGGATGTCGCACACAGCCCAATTGTTGATGTACGAAACAAACTTTTCAGTCAGTTCTATGCATTCGTCATAATCCTTTAGCATAGAAAGGAGCACGGCATGCAAGATGTTTTCGTCGTAATATCGGTGGGGCAACTGTTGCAAAAAAGCCTTGCATTCAGGCTCTTTTGCAAAGGCTTTAGCAAAGAGCCGTATTTGGGGTGTGCGTATGCCAATAATGCTGTCATTGGGCATTCCGGGAATAAGTTTTAGCTGGAATGCAGCATACTTTTTGTCTTGCAAAGCAAAGAGGCGCTTTTGCAAGCGGGTGGGGTGGAAATCCATGCAATAAGTTGAGGCTTAGCGGTTAGTTGGTGGCTTTTGCACCAAGTTTAAATCTGATGCGGAAACTATGTTTCTCCTCGTCCCAATTGGTGCCAAGAAGTATAAACTCTTTGAGTTCGGAGGTAGAGGCTACGTGTAGTCCAATGCAAGGGCACACATCGTAATTGCCTATACGCACAAGGCGCAAGGTGTCGCTTGCGTCGTCGGGCAAGCGGTCAAGCGATACTTCGCGGGGTGCATCGGCGGCCTTAACAAACTCGTAAGTTACGGGCAAATCGGCCCTAATCAATTCGTTCATCTTATCAACAATTTGCTCCACCTGTTCGGGCGTAGGTTCAGCATTGAGCTGATAGCTAATCTTGCTTTTTTTGCGTTCGATGTGAGCATTGCGCGAGCGTTCGCAGCCAAACATTCTCACCATGGTTTGGTTAAGCAGGTGCTCGGCGGTGTGCATAGGCGGAAATTCAGCCTTGTTGTGAGCATTGAGTATGGGAGCGTCTGTCATGAGGCTTCTATAAGTTGATTTATTCAAAATAAAAGGTCAGAACCACCATGCCCACTGTGGCTTTATCTACGCTTTGCGTGTAGATAAGTTGAGTGGGGTCGGTGATGTCGGTGCGGTTCTTTTGCAGCACATTGCTGAGGCCAAAGCAGAACTTTAGCTCGGGAATGAATTTAAAGAACGGCATGTAGAGGTCGCATCCCAAGCCTGTTTCAAGCATAAGGTTAAAGGGCTTGGTGCGTAATTTGCTCTGCTTGGAGGTGATAAGGTCGTACATCGGCGCCACGCCCAAAAGCACATAGGGACGGTAGTTATTGAAGCGCGGAGCTGCAATTTTAAGGTCTACTGGCACCCCAATATAGCACGACTTCATGTCTTGCGACTCAAATTTATCGGTGCCCAACTCGCGGAACGTAATGTGGCGAGAGCCAAAATGCAACGAGGGCAACACGCGCAAACCCAGATAGCGGCTCATGCGCCACTCGCCCAACACGCCCACCGAGAAACCAAAGTTTGTTTGGTCGGCCTGTGCCACCCACTGCTGCCCAGCTGTGGCATCGCCACTTGGTGGTATATAACCATTGTTGTCGAGGCGTAGCGACTGGTCGTGCGCACCCACAAAAAAGCCGTAGTGAAAGCGGCGGTCATCAATGTAGGGCTTGTTTTGCACCCTACGTTCTTGTGCCATGACCGAGGAAAAGCTCATCATGACCCATAATAATATGTAGAGAAGTCGGTTTAACAAATTGATAAAATGTATGATAGATGTATAGATGTGTATATAAACAGCCCCAACCCACTTTTATTGTGGCAAAGGCACTTCAGACTGCAAAAATAATAAAAGTTTGGTCCTTTGCTTTCTTGTATGAAAGAAATATGTAACTTTGCCAAGCAATCTTAGCTCTATCACCGCCATGATGCTTAGCATTGTAGCGATGCCCATGCAGCAAAGATATGCAGGACAATAACTCACTTAATATTAAACAATCTTTTTAATTCTACTATTATGGCTTACGTAATTGGTGACGATTGCATCGCTTGCGGCACTTGCATTGACGAATGTCCTTCTGGCGCAATCTCTGAGGGCGAAAAGTATTCTATCGACCCTAACGTATGTGTTGACTGCGGTACTTGCGCAGATGTTTGCCCATCGGGTGCTATTAATCCAGGCGAATAATTATCATCACTCGTATCAACTTAACTCACTCGGCTGCCGCTATCTGCTTAAAGATGCGGCAGCTTTTTTTGTATGGATAGGGTGCAGCATACGGCATGAAAAAACACTATAATTTGTGAACTATTTTTGACATTTAAAACTGCTGAAATAGAACAAAAACTGTAAATAGAAAGGTTGCATACGAGCCTTTTTTGAGCTACAAACGCCCATTTTTTTGCTCAAAAAGGCCTGTTGCAACGCAAAATACGTATCCTTAGGGTATAAGAATACGTATCCTTAGGGTGTAAGAATACGTATCCTTAGGGGGTAAGAACACGTATCCTTAGGGTGTAAGGATACGTATCCTTATACCCTAAGAAGGCCTTTGTGGTGGATGAGCAATGCGCTTGTATTTTGAAAGTTATTGATAATCAATGATTTGTGAAAATCTGCTCAAGAATCAAAAAAAATCGTCCACTTGTTTCAGTTGTTCAAAAAAATCGAATGGTGACGATTACACTGACGCATCTTAAAGGGGGAAGATTTATTTAAAAAACAACTTTCGTTTTGTATTGACGTACGTTTAAAGTATCTTTGCATAAAATAAGCTTCGGCTCGGCAATCGAAAACAAGTTTTCATTGCGCTCGCCTTGCATTATTTTTGCATAAAAATTACGTAAACGATACTCAATATCTTATATGGCAGACAATACAACAAACCAAAATAACCCCAACGAAGAAAGTATGGTGGTAAATGGTCATAAACTTTCGATTGAGGAATATCTTGACCAAGACGAAAAGAAAGACCTTTTGCGCCTACTTACAGCAGGTTCGGTAGACGATGGTAAATCAACACTCATCGGTCGCCTATTATTCGATTCAAAAAAACTATACGAAGACCAATTGTCGGCTCTTGAGCGCGACTCAAAGCGCGTGGGCAATGCCGGTGCTGGACAAATAGACTATGCCTTGCTATGCGACGGATTGAAAGCAGAACGTGAACAAGGCATTACTATTGACGTGGCATACCGCTATTTCTCTACCAACAAACGCAAATTTATCATTGCCGACACTCCGGGACATGAGCAGTATACACGCAATATGATTACAGGTGGCTCAACAGCTAACCTTGCTATCATCCTCGTAGATGCTCGCTTGGGGGTTATCACACAAACACGTCGCCACACGTTTCTTTGCTCGCTATTGGGCATCAAACACATCGTTTTGGCGGTGAACAAAATGGACCTTGTAGACTTTGACGAAAAGGTTTTTGCAAAGATTGTAGGCGACTTTGAGGCATTTATCAAGCCTTTCAATATCCCCGACGTGCGTTGCATCCCACTCTCAGCACTACAAGGCGACAACGTGGTGGAGCGCAGTGAGCGCACACCATGGTACGACGGACCTGCCTTGCTTGAGTTCCTTGAAACCGTGCATATTGGCAACGACCACAACTTAAAGGATTTTCGTTATCCCGTGCAATACGTTCTGCGCCCCGACCTCAACTTCCGCGGTTTCTGTGGTAAGATAGCCAGTGGCGTGGTGCATAAGGGCGACGAGGTGATGGCATTGCCCTCGGGCAAACGTAGCCATGTGAAGCGCATCGTAACTTACGATGGCGACCTTGATTATGCCTTTCCCCCTCAATGCGTAACGTTGCAACTCGAGGACGAAATCGACATATCGCGTGGCGAAATGCTTGTTCATCCCGACAATGTGCCCAACGTAGGGCGCCATTTTGAGGCTATGCTCGTGTGGATGGACGAACAGCCAATGGACGTAAACAAATCGTTCTATCTAAAGCAAACCACCAACACCACTCGTTGTCGCATCGACCACTTTGCCTACAAAGTAGACGTTAATACTCTCGAAAAGAGCAGTGTAGACCACCTCGAACTCAACGAGATAGGGCGTGCAGTTATCGTATCGTCAAAAGAGCTATTCTTCGATGCATACAAGGATAATAAACCCACTGGCGCATTTATCCTTATTGACCCTATTAGCAACAACACCTCGTGTGTGGGCATGATTATAGGTCCTGTTAAAGAGACCGAACTCCACTCCGATGATGCCCTGCCCACCCTCGACCTACCCAAGCTTGGCATTGGCTCAGAACACTATGAGGCTATTGACAAGGCGGTAAAAGAACTCAGCAAACAAGGTATTGAGGTGATTGTAAAAAAATAAATTAACAACAATATTACATGATATAAACATCCGCAATGGTACGCGCTGTTGCGGGTGTTTATTAGTTTTTATAACATGAAAGCACTAACAGACCGCATCTTGAGCGATGGCAAATGTTTTGAGGGGGGCATACTCAAAGTAGACAACTTTATAAACCATCAAATGGACCCCATACTCATGAAGTCGATGGCAGTAGAGTTTGTACGCCGATTTGCAAGCACCCACATCAACAAGGTGATAACCATTGAGGCAAGTGGCATTGCCCCAGCCATCATGGTGGGCTATCTGCTTGAACTGCCAGTGGTATTTGCCAAAAAGAAAACACCCAGCACCATGGAGCACATGCTCAATACAAGCGTATATTCGTTTACAAAACAACGCTCGTACAACGTATGCGTAAGCGCCGACTACCTGAAAAAAGGCGACAAGGTGCTTTTTATTGACGACTTCTTGGCCAACGGCAATGCGGCTAAAGGCATTATCAACTTGGTGAAGCAAGCTGGTGCCGAACTCGTGGGCATGGGCTTTTTAATAGAGAAAGCCTTTCAGCACGGAGGCGACGAACTGCGAGGGATGGGCATACATGTAGAGTCGCTTGCCATCATTGAGAGCCTTGACAATTGCACCATAAAAATTAAAGAAGATGAGCATGATAGGTAAGGCTAAAGGCTGCTTCATAGCATTTGTACTTGGCACATTGGCGCTGCTATTTTCATGTAGCAACAACATCGAAAATCGCTATGCCCACGAACGAGCATTCCTAAGATTCTCGCCCGTAACAGGCGTGGTGCCCCTCAATAATGCCGTAAATGGCCTTGGCGAGTTTTGCACCATACGCATAGGCACAAATCAATTTATCTTTCGCAGTGCGGGCGGTCAAGAAGTGACGTACCCCATAACAGCCGAAATAAAAGCTTATGGGCAACCCGAGTGTGTGGTGGGTTTTGTTGTGGGCAAATCCACTATCCCCGACATGAAGCTCCAATACCCACTCCTGGCCTACGACCTTGTTTGCCCCAACTGCTATGAGCAGTCGCTCATAACCAAAGCACTCACCCTCGAGACAGATGAAAAGCTTACTTGCTCACGTTGCCACCGCAGCTACAACCTAAAAGACGATGGCAACATCTGCCAAGGCGATGCGGGCAAACCGCTATATCGCTACCGTACTATAAGCTATAATCCAAACATCAATGGTGGAACGCTCGTAATAATCAACTAAAACACACGAATAATACGATAGTTATCGTTGTTTTAGACAATCGAAAGTTTATTTAAGCAAAAAGAAAGCAGCACTTCGGCCAAAATTGCTAACTTTGCGAGCAAAACAAAAAAGTAAATAAATATTATAACAATGGCACAAGAAGACGTATTCAAAAAAATCGTATCCCACTGTAAGGAGTATGGTTTTGTGTTTCCCTCAAGCGATATCTACGATGGTTTGGCAGCTGTTTACGACTATGGTCAGAATGGCGTTGAACTGAAAAACAATATCAAACAATATTGGTGGCAAAGCATGGTGTTGCTACACGAAAACATTGTGGGCATAGACTCTGCCATCTTTATGCATCCTACTATATGGAAGGCATCGGGCCACGTTGATGCATTCAACGACCCCCTTATCGACAACCGCGACTCTAAAAAGCGCTATCGTGCCGATGTGCTAATTGAAGACCAAATAGCAAAGTACGAAGAGAAAATCGACAAGGAAGTGGCTAAGGCACGCAAGCGTTTTGGCGATAGCTTCGACGAAGAGAAGTTCCGCACCACCAACCCCCGTGTGCTCGAACACCAAGCAAAGCGCGATGCTCTGCACGAGCGCTATTCGGAGGCGATGAACAAAATGGACCTTGCCGAACTCAAGCAGATAATTCTTGACGAAGGCATCGTTTGCCCCATCTCTGGTACACGCAATTGGACCGATGTTCGCCAGTTCAACCTCATGTTTAAAACCGAAGTAGGCTCAACTGCCGACGGCGCAAGCACCATCTACCTACGTCCCGAAACGGCGCAAGGCATCTTTGTAAACTACTTGAACGTGCAAAAAACAGGTCGCATGAAGTTGCCCTTCGGTATTGCACAGATAGGTAAGGCATTCCGCAACGAAATCGTGGCACGCCAATTCATCTTCCGTATGCGCGAGTTTGAGCAAATGGAGATGCAGTTCTTTGTAAAGCCAGGTACCGAGATGGAATGGTTTAAGAAATGGAAGGAAATACGCCTCAAATGGCACGAAGCATTGGGCTTTGGCGCAGAGTGCTACCGCTTCCACGACCACGAAAAATTGGCCCACTATGCCAATGCAGCGTGCGATATTGAATTTAAAATGCCGTTCGGCTTTAAAGAGGTTGAGGGTATTCACTCACGTACCGACTTTGACCTTTCGCAACATGCCAAGTTCTCTGGACGCAAGATTGAATACTTCGATCCCGAAGAAAACCGCAGCTACACTCCCTACGATATTGAAACTTCAATCGGCGTAGACCGCATGTTCCTCAGCGTAATGTGCCACTCTTATACTGAAGAAACACTTGAAAATGGCGAGAAGCGCGTAGTGCTTAAGTTGCCTGCACCATTGGCTCCTGTAAAACTCGCAGTTATGCCTTTGGTAAAGAAAGACGGACTACCCGAAAAGGCACGCGAGATAATGAACGACTTAAAGTTCCACTTCAATTGCAAGTACGACGAGAAAGATTCTATCGGCAAGCGCTATCGTCGCCAAGATGCTATCGGTACACCTTATTGTATCACCATTGACCACGACACACTCAATGATAACTGCGTAACATTGCGTAACCGCGACACAATGGAGCAAACCCGTGTGCCCATTGCCGACCTACGCTCTCTCATTGAAGACAAGGTGAGCATCACTTCATTACTCAAAAAATTGCAGTAAAGATGTGTGTGATACACACCCTGTATCAATAAAATTATAAGCATTGCTCCTGCTATAAGAAAGCAGGAACAATGCTTTTAAAATTCAGTATCCAATTCAAGCATACCATTATAGCTAATGACTATAAAAAATAACATAGCCGTCTTGTATATGCAGCTAAAGACCTTGGCAAATAAGTTCGTAACAAACCCTTGCGTCCTTGCATGTTTCATGCTGGTAGCAACGGTGGGATTGCTTTCATCGTGCAATGACAACTTGAACCCAGAAGAGGACAATAGCGAATTTACCACCCATTGGAAAGAACGCAACGAAGCATTCTTTGATAGCATAATGACCGTGGCTTGCAACGAAGTGAAAAACGCCAAAGCCACTTATGGCAACGATTGGCAAGACCATTGCCAATGGCGAGTATTTTTGAGCTATGCAAAAGCTGGTGGTAAACGCACCGACTCTATTTGTGCACGTGTAATCAGCACCACACCACAAAGCAGCGATAAATGCCCCTTATACACCGACTCCGTAAAGATTAACTATATGGGACACCTCATCCCAACCAAGAGCTATGCCGACGGACGTGTGTTTGACCATAGTGGCATTTACGAAAACGACTCGTATGTGTTCAGTCCCAACTACTCAGTGCCAGTAAGTTTTGCTGTATCAAATGTGGTAGAGGGCTTAACCACAGCGCTCATGCACATGCACGTAGGCGACCGTTGGATGGTATATATGCCTCAAGAATTAGGCTATATGAGCATCTCTACAGGCGTTATCCCATCATATTCCACCCTTTGCTTCGATACTCAACTCAAAGGTTTCTATCGCAAGGGCGAAAGTACTAACTAAACCGCTTTATAGATAGGAAGGGCATACATATCCGTTTCAAAGTTGGTATGTGAAAGTATCAACTTATTTGTCCCATTGCATCAATCATTTGCAAGTGCCCCATTTCCTCTTATAAAAGAGAAAATAACGTATACAAAGCTGCAAAAATGCTTTTTTTGAAAAAAAAGTACATTTTTTCTCAAAAACATTTGGAAGTTCATAAAATATGTACTACCTTTGCACTCGCAAACAAGCAATAAGACCACATGCTTAACACTATACATAGTTAAGCAAAGGAGAGATGGCAGAGTGGTCGAATGCACCGGTCTTGAAAACCGGCGTACTGCAAGGTACCGGGGGTTCGAATCCCT
>DJEH01000027.1:20242-22579 GCA_002431845.1 Prevotellaceae bacterium UBA5903
GCAAGAGCCTTCTGAAAGAAATTCCAGAAGGTTCTTTTCATTTTTCTATTTTAGTACTTTCACTTATTTTTTACCACTAACAAAAGTGGTAAGCGTGGAATATTACCCTAATTCATTGATGAGATTTTCTGAGAATTGCTTGCATATATCAAGTACTTTGACGAATTTTGTATAAAGGTTGTACATACGCTGGTTTAAACTTAAATGATTTTTCCACTATTAAGTTGCTAATAATCAACGATATATGCAACCTTTTTCTCATAATTATCAACTTAATTTAATCCCGCCAATGGGTTATATATACTATGGATTACGAGAACGTAAGGAAACCAATTTTTGGAATAAGTAGGCATCGTATGGGTATTGACGGGAAGGGAGTAACTACTCTTGTCGCTTTCATGGGTTGTCCACTCCATTGTAAGTATTGCATCAACGACAAATGTCATGGCTCTGTATATGAGAAAGGCCATTCCTTACGAAAAGGAGTGTTGATGCTTTCGCCAAAGGAATTATACAACGTTGTTAGAAAGGATAACATATACTTTCAAGCTACAGGCGGTGGAGTTTGCTTTGGCGGAGGTGAGCCGACAATGAACGCAAATTTCATTATTGAGTTTGCAAAGCTTATTCCCAAAGAATGGAAAATAACTCTTGAAACATCTCTACATTGTTCGTCTGAGGTTATTAGTTCATTGGCTCCATACGTTGATGAATGGATTGTGGATATAAAAGATTTGGACAAATCTATTTATAAGAACTACACAGGCATATCATCAGACCTTATAAGGCAACTGCATTATATGAAGGAGTTTGTTCCTCTTGAAAATGTTATCGTTAAGGTTCCACTTATCCCTCATTTCAACACGATTGAAAATGTAAAGCGTAATGTTAAAATATTAAGAGAAATAGGCTTTACACACATTAAAGAAATTTCCTATATAGAGCACATTACTCATATTACCAAGTAAAAAATAAGATATGGATAAAGGAAGAGAAAAATGTGAGATACTTAAAGCTATCCGTGCTTATGTGGCGGAGAAATATGGTTTAGACTATACCCCTTCAACGTGTAATCATCGTGGCAAGTGCCGTGGCACATGTCCAAAATGTGATGCCGAGTTAGAGGATATACAAAGGCAATTAGGTGAGAAAGGCATTACTTGTATAACCAATGATACTAAATTGTGCGAAATGGTAGAGAATTACTTATCAGAGTCGGCAAGTGACGATGATAATGGCGATATGCTTGTTGATGAACCTAAGCACATAGATGCCACAGAAGGTATGCCAAGGCCATTGGAGGGCGATGTTGCTATAGAAGAAGGAAACGTTCCTGATTCACCAATCGAAGGGATAGTAAAACTTGATCCCGTAGAAAAGAGAAAATTATTCTTGAGATGTAGTATTGCAGGTGCAGCTTTTTATCATATAGATAATATATGGGATAAACTGCATGAAGGTGCAAAACTGGTTCTTGTTCGTGAAAAGCATAATGCTTATGATGAGAATGCAGTTGCAGTGGCATTGGCAGACGAAAGTAATGATTGGACTGACGATATTGAATATGGCCCTACTCTTGGATATATACCACGAAAGCAGAACGAGTCATTAGCCACACTACTTGATATGGGGTGGCAAGATATGTTTGAGGCAGAAATCAGTGAACTTAGGGAGCATGTGCCTTATAGTGACCGCATACACATCTCTATCTATATAAAGAATAAAGATGCTGAGGATGAGCCCAAACCGCAAGATAATCGGCTGAGGATGGTGGTAATTACTGAAGAAGAAAAATGGCAACTTCTGTCAGACGAATTGTGGGAAAAAGGATATACGTACTTCCGTTGGGGCGGTTTTCCACCCTGGCAACTTGACTTGCCAAGCAAAGGCGACAAAGTAGTATTTCTATATAATGATGGCTATTGTTCATTCATGTATTTAATGCAAACTATTGCCATTGGCGAGCAGTCAATACCATTCCTTGAAGATGTTAACGAACTCTATCAGGTTGATGATTGTACTATCTATGTTTTGTCGAATGTGGTTGGTCCTGTCATTATGGATAATAAAGATTTAAGATTGCCCAAGGAATTACTGAAAGGCAAGTATCAGCCAGACGAGCGTGTTTCACAACCATTGTCGGATAAACTCATGAATATATTTATTGCTCATCAGTATTCAACTCAATATTAACGAATTGTGAGATAATGAATAAATCGCGGTAAACATGCTTTGGGATATGGGGTAGGCATATCATTAACTGCTGTTGTTATTTTCTGCTAAACATACAATCCCTACTTTCAACTCATTGTAACTCGTGAATTGGAAGTAGGGATT
>DJEH01000027.1:22648-32324 GCA_002431845.1 Prevotellaceae bacterium UBA5903
CAATTATATCAGTATCACCGTGACCTCTTTAGCACCATGTGCGCCAAATACCAAGGCTTGCTCAATATCGGCGGTTTTCGATGGGCCCGAGATGAAGCAAGCAAATGGCACATTGCTCTTATTGTCAATGCGGCTATATGCCTCGTGCATATTATTTACCACATCAGCTTTACGCAGTACAATCACCAATGTTTCGGCAATAAAGTAGATGGCGCGGTAACGCACTTGTTGCTCTATCCAGCAGCAAGCATTTTCTGCTACTCCAAGCTGGCTCTCAATGATTGCTACATCGGTTCCGTTGAGTTGAGCTGGTTCATCTGCTTCATCGGGATTGAACACCTTACCAGGCAATAACTCTGTTCCTGAAAGTGTGGCAACGGTATTGGCTACACGCTGCGCCTTAGGATAAAGACGCGCCACTATAGCCCCAACAGTCTCATCCTCTTTCAGCACTATGGCACGCCCGCCAGCTTGTTCCAAATGATCGGAAAAGGCTGCTATAGGGTCGGTATAAGTAAGTGCTTCATGCTCAAGTGGTTTGAGGTTGGGGTAATCAAACTTCTCTGTGGTATGACGGCGTATAGAGGATAATATGGTTGTTTTGCTACTCATCATTCTTCTGAATTTATATTTGTGGGTTCTCTTGGGCTTACCCCTTCTTTTGTTTTTGCTCTTCGTGGAGCATATCCTCAAAGGTTTTTCCTGGGAACTTGGGCATTTCGCGCTCTGCTCCCCATGCGTTAAGGGCATTCTCAATAGCGAAGTGGGGCAGATGGTTAGCAATTGGTGCAAAGCGCAAAGCAGTGTGGTAGAGGCCTACGTGTTCAAAAAGCGCTTTCATGCCTTGCGATATAAGGTGTTTGCCTTTGTTTTCAATGCCAAGTGTTTCTAACTTCTGTCGCCAAAGGTATATTTGGTCGGCAAGATCTACTTTTGCAGGACACACATTTTGACATGAGTAGCAAAGAGAGCAAGCCGACACGTTGTCTTTGTACTTATAGGGATTGGCCATCATGCCAAGGTTGATACCTATAGGTCCAGGTATGAAGTAGGTATAAGAGTATCCGCCCGACCTACGGTAAACGGGACATGTGTTCATGCAAGCACCACAGCGCAAGCAGTTGAGCAATCGGCGGTGTTCGGGGTTAGAGAGAATCTCGCTTCGGCCGTTGTCTACAATAATAATGTGCAACTCGCCCCCTTTGCGCGGACAGCGATAGTGCGAGGTGTAGGTGGTAGAAGGTTGTCCTGTGGCCGAACGTGCCAATAGGCGAGTAAACACGCCAAGTGCTTCGCGATTGGGCACAATTTTTTCAATGCCAAAAGCGGTTATTTGCAATCGGCCAGTGTTGAGCGATGTGCCCATGTCGGCATTCCCTTCGTTGGTGCATACCACACACTCGCCAGTGTCTGCCACGGCAAAGTTAGCTCCCGTCATTGATGCTTCGGCATGCAAGAACTTTTGTCGCAAGTTGCGGCGTGCCACGTGTGTTAGGTAGGTTTGGTCGTAATTGCCAGGTTCGCACCCCTCCATTTCGCGTGCAAAGAGGTCGCCAATCTCCTCTTTTTTCACAGCTATGGCAGGCATCACAATGTGCACGGGTTTGCGATGAAGCATTTGTAAAATACGTTCGCCAAGGTCGCTCTCGAGCACCTCAATACCTTTGCTTTCGAGGTAAGGGTTTAGTTCACATTCTTCTGAGAGCATTGATTTGCTCTTGATTAAGTGTTTTACATTGTGGCTCTTGAGTATTTGCTCTACGGTTTGGCGATATTCTTCAGCATCCTTGGCCCAATGTACAATAGCACCATTGCGTTGGGCATTCTCCTCAAACTGTAAGAGTAGCTCTTCAAGGTGAGAGTTGCTATAAAACTTTAGTTGCGATGCCATTTCGCGAAGCGTTTCCCATTCAGGTACGTCGTGAGCCATGCGATCGCGCTTTTCGCGCACCATCCACAAGGTTTTGTCGTGCCATGCGGTTTGCTTCTGGTCTTTCAAAAAAACTTTTGCTAATTTTGCGTGCTTAGACATTTCCTGATAGAATTTGTGCTATATGAAGTGTTTTGATATTGAGTTTTTCGCGAGCGATAATGCCATTTTGGTGCATTAAGCACGAGCAGTCGGCACCTACAATATATTCGGCACCAGTGGCTATATGGCGCATCACCTTGTCGCGTCCCATTTGGCCTGAAACGGCATGTTCTTCTACTGCAAACATACCGCCAAAGCCGCAACATTCGTCGCGTCGTTCGGGCTCTACTATTTCTATATCCTTAACAAGCGAAAGCAAATTGCGTAACTTATTGTAGTAAGGCACATTGCGCTCGCTTGGCGATGATAGTCCCAACAAGCGCACACCATGGCAACTATTTTGAATGCTCACCTTGTGCGGGAAACTTACCGACAAGGATGTGGGTTTAATAATGTCATGAATAAACTCGCAAATTTCGTAAATGTGCTTTGACGACTCGCATTTGTGTGGCACTAAATGCTGATAATGGTCGCGTACAAACGAAACGCACGAGGCCGATGGGCCTACCACATAGTCATAGCCTGCAAAAACATCTTCGAAATGCTCGGCTAAGTTTTTAGCTTCATCTTCGAAGCCAGCATTGCCCATTGGCTGTCCACAGCAGGTTTGCCTTTTGGGATATACAACATCTACGCCCAACTGCTGCAACAAGTGGAGCGATGCCATACCCACCTCTGGAAATACTGCATTGACGTAGCAAGGAATAAATAATGCAACTTGCATGTTGATTTCTAAAAAAATATGTGTGTTAAGTGCTAAGTAGTTCTATATTGCTTGTCTTTTAAGCAAGCTGTTTTCCAATTGTTTATTGGACTACAAAATTACTTAAATGTTTGGTTTAATTATTCTTTCATAAGATGTTTTTTGGGGCTATCGTTGCTTCGAAAAGTTCTAAAGAAATATAAAGTGGATATTTTAGCCATACCAATTTACTATATTTTGTATGCACACACTTGCTTATGCCAAGTATTTTGATGAATTTTGTATAAACGCTACATTTTACAATAGATAATAAAAACACTCTATGTCACTCCCTTCGCCCAACACACCTCAAACCACAGAATTGTCGCTTGATAAAGTTCCACTCTACGTGTCGGTATTGCTACCACTTGCTGTGCAAGGACTGTTTACCTACCAATTACCAACAGCGTTTGTTGATAGGGTAGAGGTGGGTATGCGTGTGGTAGTACAGTTTGGTGCCAAACGCTATTACACGGGTTTAGTGATGGGCGTATTGAGCGAATTGCCGGCAGATATCCAATGCTCCAAACTCAAGCCGGTGGTGGATGTGGTGGATAAAAAGCCACTTTTATTACCTACCCAATTGCATTTGTGGCAGTGGATGGCTCGCTACTATATGTGCACCGAGGGTGAGGTGATGAAGGCTGCATTGCCTTCAGGGCTAAAGATAGAAAGCGAAACCATAGTGCTGCGAAATGCAGAGTTCTTGCCCCAAGATGAGCAGTTTAACGATACAGAACAGCAAATATTTTCGTTGCTTGACGATGAAAAAGGGCACACCATCATGGCCCTTGAAAAAGCCATGGGACGTAGCAACTTGCTGCGTCACGTGCGCAAGCTTATAGAGTGTGGCGCACTGATTGTAAAAGAGAGCATCAACCAAACTTTTAAGCCCAAAACGAGTGTCTATGTAAGGCTCAATGAGCAGCTTTTTAATGAAGAAAAACTCAACCAAACCTTTGCTGAACTGAAACGTGCCAAGCAGCAAGAAGCCTTATTGTTGCGTTATTTACAGCTATCTAACACTGCCACTGCCCTAACGTTGAACAATCCGCAAATGGTTCAGCCAGTGAGCCGTGTGCAACTATGCAACGAACTCTCTAATGCCGCAGCTGCGCTTACTGCCTTATGCAAGCGTGGCGTGCTCGAAACATACAAGCGCGAAGAGAGTCGCTTAAATCAAATATCTGAGGCGGATGCAGCATGTCTAAACAAACTTGGTAAGCCGCTCAACAGTGAGCAGCAACAGGCATTCGAGGCCATTTGTCACACTTTTACTCAAAAGGAGGTTTGTTTGCTACATGGTGTAACCTCGAGTGGAAAAACAGAAGTGTATATACAACTTATCCAAAAAATGCTGAAGGAGGGTAAGCAGGTGCTTTATCTTGTGCCCGAAATAGCTCTTACCACTCAACTCACCACGCGCTTACGTCGTGTGTTTGGTAGTATGATGGGAGTTTACCACTCTAAGTTTCCCGATGCCCAAAGAGTTGAATTGTGGCAACGACAACTATCCGATACGCCCTATCCGCTCATTTTGGGGGTGCGTTCGTCGGTATTCTTGCCTTTTAAGCATTTGGGACTTGTTATTATCGACGAGGAACACGAAACAAGCTACAAGCAGCAAGACCCTGCGCCACGTTACCATGCACGCGACACCGCCATCGTATTGGCCCACCAGCAAGGAGCGCACGTACTATTGGGCACTGCCACCCCTTCGCTTGAGAGCTATCGCAATGCTCTGCAACAAAAATACGGATTGGTGGAGATGATGCATCGCTATGGCGACGTGTTGCTACCCAAGATTGTGGTGGAAGATATAAAGGAGTTGAAGCGAAAAAAGTTAATGAAAACGCCTTTCTCGCCTCGCCTTACCGACGAGGTGCACAAGGCTTTAAATGCAGGCGAACAAGCCATTTTGTTTCAAAACCGTCGTGGCTATTCGCCCATATTAGAGTGTAGAACGTGTGGTTGGACACCGCGGTGCACACGCTGCGATGTGAGCCTAACGTTTCATCAACGGCTTGGCAAACTTGTATGCCATTATTGTGGGGCTCAATATAACATACCGCAGCAATGTCCCAACTGCGGCGATACCGAACTGCGCGACCGCGGATATGGCACAGAGAAGATTGAGGCTGCAGCGCAAAGCATCTTCCCCGAGGCACACACGGAGCGTATGGACCTTGACACCACTCGTTCGCGCACGGCTTATGAGCGTATTATTAGTCGTTTTGCCAAGGGCGAAACAAATTTGCTTATTGGCACACAAATGGTTACTAAGGGCCTCGACTTTGACCATGTAAGGGTTGTAGGCATACTCAATGCCGACCAAATGCTCAGTATAGCCGACTTTAGAGCCTACGAGCGGGCATATCAGATGATGAGCCAGGTGGCAGGCAGAGCAGGCAGAAGGGGCAAGCAAGGACTGGTAGTACTGCAAACTCGTCAGCCAGACAATCCTATCATATCGCAAGTGGTAAACGCAGATTATCGGGCCATGTACAACACGCAGATAGCTGAGCGCGAAGCATTCAATTATCCCCCTATCTGCAAACTGATAACAGTGTATATCAAGCATCGCAACAACGATGTGGTAGAGCATGCTGCCTTGCACTATGCAGCTTTGTTACGTCCGCAGTTTGGCGATAATATATTGGGTCCCGACACACCTTTAGTAAGCCGTGTGCAACTGCAATACATTCGTAAAATTATGCTGAAAGTGCCTTCAAGGTTCACCGTTATGCAAGTAAGAAGCATGTTGCTGCAAGCTCGCAGCATGGTACAGACTTATGCTGTGTATAAAGGCGTAACCATTTATTTCGATGTGGATTGAGCTGACCGAACGATTTGAATGCTTAATAGAACAAATAAAAAAAAGGAAATGTGTGGGCCAATGTCCACACATTTCCTTTTTTTATTTACCCCCTCTCACTTTGCCTAAAAGCTTTTGCAGATGCTTAAGCTCCTTGGGGCGTTTGGCCGAAATATCAGTTTGTTCGTATGCCGATTTCGAAAGGTCGAATAGCTGAGGCGTGGCCCGATAGCCAGTTTCTATTTTTGGTCCCCAGGTTATCATAGGTCCACCGTTTGAGGGCGATATATATTTGTAATGTTGCGTACGAAGCGTCAGACTGCGGTTGGCAGCCATGCTCACAGCGTAGTCGCGCGGGCATTCATCGCGTCCCAACCATGTAGAAAGGTGGTCTTGGCTGTCGGGTATATCGCCCACTTGAGGCTTTGTTCCTACCAATGCCGAGAGCGAGGCTGAAGCATCTATCAGCGAGCAAAGGGCGGTATTAACCTCGCCAGCAACTGCTCCATCGGGCCAGTAAACAATAAATGGCACTGCCGAACCAGCTTCGAAAGCACTATATTTACCACCGCGAAAAGGACCTCCTGGCTTGTGGTCGCCACAGAGTTCTATGGCTTGGTCTTGGTATCCATCGTCAAGCACGGGGCCATTATCGCTTGTTATAATAATGAGCGTGTTTTTGTCTATATTACGCTCGCGCAAAGCTTTACATAGCTGACTAACGGTCCAATCAAACTGCATGATAGCTTCGCCGCGCAATCCCATTGGGCTCTTGCCTCTAAAGCGTTCGTTCGGCATGCGTGGCACGTGTACATCGTTGGTGCATAGGTACATAAAGAACGGAGCGGCACGGTGAGAGTCTATAAATCCTATGGCATGGCTCACTATGCTATCGGCAATATCCTCGTCGCGCCATAGAGCTTTGCCACCTCCTTTCATAAAACCTATGCGAGAAATGCCATTGACAATACTCATGTCATGTCCGTGGCTGGGCTTGAGTTTAGTAAGTAGTTCGGGGTTGCTTTTTCCGGTAGGTTCTCCAGCAAAGTTTTGTCGGTAGCTCACGCTAATAGGGGCAGAGGCATCAAAATTAGCCACACGCCCGTTCTCAATATACACGCATGGAACGCGGTCGGCAGTGGCTGCCATTATGTAGTGATAGTCAAATCCCAAGTTGCGTGGAGTCTCGTCGAGTTCGCCATTCCAGTCTTGTTGTGCTGTGTGGCTCCCCAATCCTAAATGCCATTTGCCTATAGCTGCTGTGGCATAACCAGCGCGGTGCATAAGGTCGGCAATAGTGGTTTGTTGGGGTTTTATAATCATGCCAGCATTGCCTGCCGCCACGTCGGTTCCTGTTCGGCGAAAAGGATATTCGCCCGTCAAGAGCGAATAGCGCGAAGGCGTAGATGTAGAAGCGCAAGCATGCATATTGGTAAAGCGAACACCGTTGCGAGCCAAACTATCAACCGTAGGGGTGCTCACCCTGTGGGCACCATAACATGAAAGGTCGCCATATCCCAAGTCATCGGCAACTAATAATATGATATTGGGCTTTTGCTGCTGTGCTATTGAGCATAAAGGCAGTAATGCCAAGAGCGACATGAGACTTCTTTGCATCGTTTTTGTATTTTATTAAAATTTGTTTTGAGCAAATGTACAAATAAACTCAAAAGTAATGGTAAGGCTCAATAAGAAATTGTACTTTTGTAGAGATAAATTACTTAATACAGAAAGCATGAGTACTCTTGAAAACATTTTTGCACAGAAATTGCTTAACGTTAAAGCTATTAAGTTGCAACCCGAGCAGCCTTTTACATGGGCAAGTGGTTGGAAGTCGCCTTTCTATTGCGACAACCGCAAAACTTTGGCTTTTCCTGCATTGCGTAGCTTTGTAAAGCTTGAACTTAGCCGTATTATTGCCGAAAAATATCCTGAAGCAGAGGCCATAGCAGGTGTGGCTACTGGTGCCATTGCACAAGGCGCATTGGTGGCAGACGCATTGGGCTTGCCCTTTGCCTATGTACGTTCAAAACCCAAAGACCATGGCATGACCAACCTTATTGAAGGCGATTTGCAAAAGGGCATGAAGGTCGTTGTGGTAGAAGACCTTATCTCTACTGGTGGTAGCAGTTTGAAGGCTGTTGAGGCATTGCGCCAACATGGTTGCGAGGTTATTGGCATGGTGGCAAGCTATACTTATGGTTTCCCTGTTGCTGAAGAAGCCTTTAAGCAAGCACAAGTAGAACTCACTACGCTCACCAACTACGAGGCAGTAGTTGAGGTGGCATTGCAAACGGGATACATCAAACAAGAGCATGTTGAACTTTTGCACCAATGGCGTGCTAACCCAAGCGAGTGGGGTAAATAAACGCTATTATTTTTAAATATGAATTTGAGCCAACACAAAAGCAAAGACCTCTTTAATTTTGTGTTGGCTTTTAAGTAAGTAGGTGTTCAAAATTCATATCAATTTATGCAGAATGCTTACTTACAGCTGCTATAACCACTACATTATTCTTTCAAAATGAACAAGTTTAAGTATTTCTTGAGTATCTTATTACTCTTTGTGCTCTCTGCCAATGCATGGGCAGAACGCGCCAAGTATGTGTTCTACTTTATTGGCGATGGTATGGGCGTAAACCAAGTGAATGGTACAGAAACCTATTTGGCAGCTCTCGAAGGGCGCATAGGCGTAAAGCCTCTTTGTTTTACACAATTTCCTTATGCTGCTTTTGTCACCACATACTCGGGTACAAATGGGGTAACAGATTCGGCTGCTGCTGGCACCGCTCTGGCTACAGGCAGCAAAACTAAAAATGGAGCCTTGGGCGTGAAAGCCGACCTCGTTACACCTGTTAATAGCGTTGCGGTATGGGCGCAAAAGGCTGGTGCTGCAGTAGGCGTGAGCACAAGTGTGAGCGTAGACCATGCTACACCTGCATCGTTTTATGCACATGTGCCAAGCCGCAAAATGTATTACGAGATTGGGCAAGACCTTATACGTGCTAACTTCGACTTTTATGCAGGTTCAGACTTTTTGATACCTAACAAAAAAGGTTCGTCCGATCCCTCGCTCTACACACAATGCGAAAACGCAGGCTACGTAATTGCTCATGGATATAAAGACTATCAAAAAAAGGCTAAAGCTGCAGATAAACTCATCCTTTTACAAACTGAAGAGGCAAACAAAAAAGACCATAGCTGCCTGCCTTATGCCATAGATCGCACAGCCAAAGACATGACTTTGCAAGAGGTTACACGCGCTGGCATTAACTTCTTGACTAAGAAGAATAAAAATGGCTTCTTCTTAATGGTTGAGGGCGGTAAGATTGATTGGGCTTGCCATAGCAACGACGCTGGTACAGCTTTTAGAGAACTTAAGGATATGGACGATGCTGTGCAAGTGGCATACGAATTTTATGCCCAACATCCCGACGAAACGCTTATCGTAATTACTGCCGACCACGAAACGGGTGGAATTGCACTTGGCCGTGGCCCGTATGAACTTCATACAAGCAACTTCCGCTTTCAGCGCATGAGTGCTGATGCTTATAGCCTACATTTGCAAGAACTTCGCAACAAGTTAGGCGACAAGTTTACATGGAAGGTAGTGAAGAACGATTTGAAAAAGAATTGGGGATTTGGTGCGGGCATAACCTTGACCGAAAAGCAAGAGAAACTTCTTCAAGAGGCATATGAAAGCACTATAGATGGTTCGGCTAAAGACAAAACATCGCTATATGCCAAACTTAATGCTATATCTGATGCCGCACGCAGGGTAATGGCCGAGACTGCTCTTATAGGTTGGCAAAGTGGTGGCCACTCTAATGGTTTTGTGCCTGTATTTGCCATTGGTGCTGGTGCCGAACAATTTCACGGGCAAATTGATAACACCGAGATACCGCAGATTATAGCCAAGGCTGCTGAATGGAAGCAACAATAGGTTGCAACAAGAATAACTCTTAAGCATTTCCCCCCAAAAATTGCATGTTTTTGGGGGGTAGAAATAGGTCTTTATATGCCTATCATAAGGCTATCATCCACCTATTATGCGTAATGAGTTGGCGTATCACGCCCACGATACGCT
>DJEH01000027.1:32408-44298 GCA_002431845.1 Prevotellaceae bacterium UBA5903
ATCACGGCCGTGATACGCCAACTCATTATGTATGTTTGGTATGGAACACCCCTTTTGTGGGGCAATTATCACACGATAGTGCATGTATATGGCACGTAAAAAACCACCATTATAGGTCCCTTTTAGTCGCGGACCGATAATGGTGGTTTATTATTTATGTGTGTGCTATTTATCCATGTCTTAGCAAAGTGCTAAGAGTGGGTAAATAAGTTTGTTGTTTATTCAACTATACTTTATTCAACGTTGAAAGCGTTTCCAGCTTTGCTAACAGTAACAGCCTTGCTGAAAGTGCTAAGAGCTGCAAAGCGATTTAGCATGTCTTCAACCTTGTCGTATTTAATGCCTTCATACTTAAATGAGTCAAAATGCAAGCCACTTGCATTGCCAAGGTTGTCGATAACGCAGAAGCCTATAATATCGTACAAATTGTACTTCATACCTTCTTTAGCAGTAAAACCATCAACCAAAGACCATTGAGTCTTAGCAGTGGCGATAGTTGGGAACGATGTGCATGCTACCTCTTTAATGTAGAATTTGCCCTTTAGCAAACTGGTAGCTATTGTGCCACCATTATTTTCAATTTGAGTTTTAAGAATGCTTTTTAAAGTGCTATTGCTTATGTTCTCAAATGTTACGCCTTGAGTGTTAAAGTTATCTTCTTCACCATTCTTTACCAAAGACATCTGAGGGGTAACCCAAGTAAGTGTAGTGTCGGCTACTACATTGATGTAGTAGAGTGTGGCAGAAGTAGGAGTGGGCGTAGGAGTTGGAGTTGGTGTTGGAGTTGGGTCATCATCACCACAAGCTACAAATGTACCAACTGCAAAAATCATAGCAAATGCTACCAACAACGAGTAAAAGCGTGTTCTTTTCATTGTAAATAATTTTTTAAGTTCTTAATATGTTTACTTTTGCAAATATTCTAAAATAAAACGGAATGAGCAAGGGGAATAGACTTTTTTTTTAAAAAAAAAAAGGAACATATTGCCACAATATGGGCAAATGTTCCTTTATGAAGTAAGGTGTAGTTACTCCTCACCCTTAAATAGTGGGTCCCATGCAGGGAGTTTAGTGGGTGTTTGCTTCGTTAGGTTGAGCACAGAGGTAGGCACATATTTTTTGTCGATTACCACACGGAACATGTATTCGTTAAACCATTCGTCGGTCATAATGAGGTGGCCCTTATAACCTGCTGAGGCTCCCCAAGAGTTTTCAACCATCCATTTGCGGGCATTGCCCTTTTCGTCGAGGTCTACAGCCATAAGCGTCATGGCATGGCTCGAAGCCGATGCAAATGTTTGTATACGCTCGGCCTTGGTCATAGGGAATGTGGTGTTGAAGAGCGACTCGTAGTCATAGTTTTTGAGCGAGAGTACACCAGTCTTTGAGTCGTAGTATTTGCCCACATCACACGAAAAATACATCATTGTGCTATCCTTGATAGAGGCAATAGCCAATGGTTTGATTTCGTCAATAGGCAAGTTAAGATATGTCCATTGCATACCGTCGTACGAGTGGCGGTCCATATCAATGGTGTAGGTTTTGTGGTATGGGCGCGAAGGGTCGTTCATCAGCATTACGTAAGAGTTTTTGAGGTCTTTGCCCACTATCTCTTGGTAGAACGATTGTGGAGTGTATTGCTTGGTGCTGATAGGTTTGCCATTGGCATCCTTTAGGGTATAGGTGAATTGCTGTACGGGCTCGCCCAAGCAGATAGAGAGAATGTGGTAGATGGTGCCAAGCATCTCGGTTTTCTTCTTCTCAATGGTGGCTGGCTTCTCACCTTTAGCCACCATTTTGCGTAGCGTAAGGCCATATTCGCGCAGCTTAAGGCTAATGATAGAAGCCATGCGCGATGTGTTGTTGGCATTGTAGCTCTCGGGCATCACATCGGCTGGTACCAAGCCATATTTGCTCACCACGTCTATTACACCGCAGAATGTGCCTCCGTCCGACAGCGGATTATGGAATAACCAATCTACAAGTTTATCGTCCATAGGCTTCTTGCCATTGTCAATAACTGCTTGCAGAAAGAGGTTCGACTTTTCTAATTGGTCGTAGAAGAAACTATAGCTTTGCGAAAACTGAAAGTCGCCCAAGCCAAACTTTTTGATAGCCTTGGCACGCATCACGTTGAGTCCTGTAAACAACCAACAGCGGCCTGAACTCTTTTGGTCGGTTATTCCCTTTGAGGGCACCTCGTTGGTAAAGTAAGTGTCGGTGGCATCGGGATTTGATGCGCTTGTGGCCAATTGGTTAATGCTTGTTCCTGCCAATGCGTTGCGTAGGGCACGTGCCGATTGTGAGTTGGCATTTTCTTTTCTGAACTGTTGCAACATGTCGGTAGTAATGCCGCCTTTGCCCACACTTTGGGCGGAGATGGGCAGCGAAGTGGCTGCAAGCAGAAACAGAGAGAGTAGTGTCTTTGATGTTGTTTTCATATTGTTGATAATGCGTTTTGCTAAAGGATAAATGATGTGTATAGGCCAACTTATTCGGCTAATAAACGTTCGATGGCTTTGTCTACTTTCTCAAAGCCAAACTTGCTCCATGTGGCATCCATAAGGGCTTTTATCTTGTCGTTGCATAGGTTGCCCATGCTACCCTCGTGGGTGTGGTGGATGTCTTTGTTAGGAGTAAACTTGCCTGCTTCAATTTCCAAGCCAACTTTTTTATAGGCATCGCGGAAGGGCATGCCGTTGGCTGCCAAACGGTTTACTTCTTCAACAGAGAACATGGCATTGTAGCGAGTGTCGTCGAGTATATGTTCGTTTACCTTGATGCGCTCAATGATGTAGGTGGTCATGTGCAAGCAGTCTATCAAGCGGTCGAAGGCTGGAATAAACGCCTCTTTAAGTTCTTGAAGGTCGCGAAAGTAGCCACAAGGCAGATTGTTCATAATCATCATCATCTCTTGGGGCAATGCTTGCAAGCGGTTCATGCGTGCACGGATAAGTTCAAACACATCGGGGTTTTTCTTGTGAGGCATGATGCTCGACCCTGTTGTACACTCGTCGGGCAATTTAATGAAGCCAAAGTTTTGCGAGTTGAACATGCAAGCATCAAAAGCTAACTTAGCCACGGTGCCAGCAATGCTTGCCAATGAGTAGGCCACGTTGCGCTCCATTTTGCCACGTCCCATCTGTGCATAAACCACGTTGTAGTCCATTGAGTCGAAGCCTAAAAGGTCGGTAGTAAGCTGACGATTAAGCGGGAAAGAAGAGCCGTAGCCTGCTGCCGAACCGAGTGGGTTGCGGTTGGTAAGACGATATGCGGCTTCAAGGTAGAGCATATCGTCGGCAAGGCTCTCGGCATATGCTCCGAACCATAAGCCGAAACTTGACGGCATTGCCACCTGTAGGTGGGTGTAGCCAGGCATCAGCACTTGCTTGTAGCGCTCGCTTTGCTTTTGTAGTTCGGTAAAGAGTTGGCGCACGGCTTCTGCCACTTCGCGCAGTTTTTCGCGTGTAAATAGTTTGAGGTCTACAAGCACTTGGTCGTTGCGCGAGCGTCCTGAGTGTATCTTTTTACCCATGTCGCCAAGTTTGCGCGTGAGCATTAGTTCTACTTGTGAGTGAACGTCCTCAATGTCGTCTTCAATAACAAACTTGCCTTCGCGTGCAAGTTGGTATATGTGTTTAAGCTCTGTAAGTAGGGGGTTAATTTCGTTGTCTGCTATCAGCCCTATGGTGTGCAACATTGTTACGTGAGCCATTGAGCCCAACACATCGTAGGGAGCGAGGTAAAGGTCGAGCTCGCGGTCGTGTCCTACGGTGAATTTGTCTATCTCATCGGTAACTTGTACCGATTTTTCCCAAAGTTTCATGTGGTTGAGTGTTATTGTTGATATTGCTGCAAAGTTAATATTTTAGCATCAAAGTGTAAGAATATATGCTTTATAATTAGTTTTTTGCACAATTATGCATCCCCGCAGTCTTTCTATTACAAAGTTATCTGTAATTTTGTTTTATAAAAAACTTTTATTGTTGAAGAAGATGGATGTATCTCCCTTTGCCTCGCCTCTTTATTTATTGGCTAAACCTGCAGGCTCGCGTTGTAACCTTGCATGCAAATATTGCTACTACCTTGAGAAGTCGAAACTCTATGCCGACTCTCCACAAGAGGTGATGAGCGACGAACTACTCGATAAATTTATTCATGACTATATAGCTGCACAAACCATGCCGCAAGTGCTCTTTACGTGGCATGGTGGCGAGACGCTTATGCGTCCACTTTCGTTTTATAAACGTGTGGTCGAACTGCAAAAAAAGTATGCCGATGGGCATACTATTGATAATTGTATACAAACCAATGGTACGCTACTTACCGACGAGTGGTGCGCTTTTTTTAAAAAAGAAAATTGGCTTGTAGGCATTAGTATTGATGGGCCACAGGAGTTTCACGACGAATATCGTCGCAACAAAGCGGGGCGCCCCTCGTACAACCAAGTGATGCGCGGCATACGCTTGCTCAATAAGCATGGGGTTGAATGGAATGCGCTGGCTGTAGTCAATGATTTTAATGCAGATTATCCGCTCGACTTCTACCACTTTTTTAAAGATATTGGCTGCCATTACATACAGTTTACACCTATTGTAGAGCGGTTGCAAACGCATGCTGATGGTCGCACCTTGGCTGCGGTAGACGAGGAGGGTAGTGGCGGACTGATGGAATTTAGCGTTACGCCCGAGCAGTGGGGCAACTTTCTTTGCACCCTATTCGACGAGTGGGTGCACAACGATGTAGGCGAGTATTTTGTGCAATTGTTTGACTCTACATTGGCCAATTGGATGGGCCAACAACCTGGCATTTGCACCTTGGCACGCACCTGTGGACATGCTGGTGCTATAGAGTGGAATGGCGATGTGTATGCTTGCGATCACTTTGTGTTTCCGCAATATAAGTTGGGCAATATACGCACCTCGTCAATCATCGACATGATGTATTCGCCCCAGCAGCGTGCTTTTGGACAAGCCAAACAAACTTCGCTTCCACGCCAATGCAAGGAGTGCCTTTACCTTTTTGCTTGTAATGGCGAATGCCCTAAAAACCGTTTTATGCATACGGCCGATGGCGAGCCTGGGCTCAACTATCTGTGTAAAGGTTATCATCAATTCTTTGAGCATGTAGCACCTTATATGGATTGGATGAAGCAAGAATTGCTCAACCAAAGGCCCCCTGCAGGTATTGTGGATTTGCTGCGAAAAGAACCTAATGCATTTGAACGCTGAGGGGATGTTTTTTAAGAAAAAGCTTGTATGTGAATAAGTGCATAACAAATGCAATAAAGCCGTAAAGTTGTACGAACAATACAACCTTACGGCTTTAAAAGTTTAATGTGCTATGTGCGTTTGCATGCCCCAACAATTAGTGGCAGCAGTTGCAAGGCTTGAGTTGTTTAAAGAAGTCGTTGCCCTTGTCGTCTACGAGGATAAATGCAGGGAAGTCCTCAACGGTAATCTTCCAAATAGCCTCCATACCGAGCTCGGGATACTCAACACACTCAATGCTCTTGATGCTACTTTGCGAAAGTACAGCAGCTACGCCACCAATAGTGCCGAGGTAGAAGCCACCATGCTTCTTGCAAGCGTCTGTTACCACTTGTCCGCGATTACCCTTAGCAATCATTACCAATGAGCCACCATGATCTTGGAACTCATCAACGTATGGGTCCATGCGGTTGGCAGTGGTTGGACCCATACTGCCGCAGGGATAGCCCTTAGGAGTTTTGGCTGGTCCTGCATAGAGGATGGGGTGATCCTTAAAGTATGCAGGTAGGTCTTCGCCAGCATCAAGACGTGCCTTCAGTTTGGCATGAGCAATGTCGCGAGCCACAATGATAGTACCCTTAAGACTTACGCGGGTGCTTACAGGATACTTAGTAAGTTCGGCACGTACAGCGTCGATACCCTTGTCAAGGTCTATCTCAATGCCCTTAGTGCCCTCGCCTGGCTTGCGAAGTTCCTCTGGGATAAGTTCAGAAGGATTGCTATCCATCTGTTCGAGCCATATACCATCTTTGTTAATCTTAGCCTTGATGTTGCGGTCGGCAGAGCAGCTTACGCCCATACCAATAGGACAGCTTGCACCATGGCGTGGTAAGCGAATTACGCGGATGTCGTGAGCCAAGTATTTGCCACCAAACTGTGCACCGAGTCCAATTTTGTGTGCCTCGTGAAGCAGTTTTTCTTCAAGGTCGATGTCGCGGAAAGCACGTCCAGTTTCGTCGCCAGTAGTAGGCAAGTTGTCGTAGTATTTAATAGAAGCAAGCTTCACTGTGAGCAAGTTCTTCTCTGCGCTCGTACCGCCAATAACAAAGGCAATGTGGTAAGGAGGACATGCTGCAGTACCAAGGCTCTTCATCTTCTCAACAAGGAAGGGAAGGAGGGTTCCCTCGTTCTGAATGGTAGCCTTGGTCATGGGATAGAAGTATGTTTTGTTGGCTGAACCACCACCTTTGGCCACCATCACAAAACGGTATTCGTCGCCCTCAACAGCCTCAATGTCGATTTGTGCAGGCAGGTTGCAACGGGTGTTTACCTCGTCGTACATGTTGAGTGGAGCGTTTTGCGAGTAGCGCAAGTTGTCTTGTGTGTAGGTGTTATAAACACCAAGGCTCAATGCTTCTTCGTCTTCAAAGTCGGTCCATACACGTTGTCCCTTTTCGCCATGAATGATAGCTGTACCCGTATCTTGGCAGAAGGGCAGAATGCCTTTAACAGCTGTTTCGGCATTGCGCAAGAACTGCAAAGCTACGTATTTATCATTTTCAGAAGCTTCAGGGTCTGAGAGAATCTTTGCTACTTGCAAGTTGTGTTCGCGACGCAACATGAACTCAACATCGTGAAATGCTTGTTGTGCCAAGGTGGTGAGCGCCTCTTTCGATACCTTCAAGATGGTTTTGCCTTCAAACTCTCCGGTGCTTATGCCCTCTTTTGATATAAGGCGATATTGCGTATTGTCCTTGCCCAATTGGAACATAGGAGCATACTTAAACGCTGGTGTTGTTGCCATAATATATATATGAGTTATAGAATATATATGTGATAAATGTTCGTTATTGCAAAGGTAGCGCAAAACGCAGACAATATAAAGGTTTTAGCGCTTTTTTTTGAACGTGGATATGTATACAATACAAAAAAAACACCACATCCAATGGGGTGTGGTGTTATCTTTATACATTGAGTGTAAAACTTAGGTTTTACTCATCAGTGCTCATATTCTTCCAGATGCTATTGCTGGGTTGTTGCTTGTTAGACAGGCCACCCGATGCACCAAAGTTTTCTTCATCGTCCACGGTTTTAAAGCCTGAGATGGCAAGCATGCCTTCTGCCTGGAACGAGAACAATGTGGCAGCAGGGGCTGAATATATCTTTTTCATAATGAGATTGTCGTTTTTAGTTTGTTACTTAATAAGAACTTTCTGTCCGTTAGCCTTTACAAAGATGCCGTGAGCAGGATAGAGTGCGCGACGACCGTTGAGGTCGTAGTAAACGTTGCTATCAGCTTCGGGTGCATTAACACTGTTGATGCCTGTTGTGTTGCCACCAAAGTTGAAGAGCAACACGTTTGCGCTTGCAGCTTCGCTGAGTGAACCTGCGTATGCTTTGTTAGCACCAATAGTGCGGTCAGTAGTAGATGTTACCTTGTAGAAAGCCACGCCCTTAGAGCCATTACCAAGAATGTAGGCAGCAGCACCATCGGCAATGGTTGCAGGTGCTAAAGTGCCATTTAAACCATTCTCTGGTTGGGTTGTTGCATCATTGTAGTTAATGTTGAAGTTGTAAGTGCCAGCAGTAGCCTCGAGCACAACAGGAGTTTCTGCGGGGATAACATTGCCGCTAATTTCGGTAAGGTTGAGCACATTGTCTGCTTTTACACCCGTATAAGCCTTTACGCCTTCGGGTATATTAACAGCCATAGGCAAGTTAATAGTGGCATAGCCTGCCGATGTGATGGTAACTGGTATTGTTGTAACTTCTTTGATGTAGAATTGGTTGCCAGTTGTAACATCGTTCCAACTATCAACTTTACCATCACCAGCATTTACACGTGCAGTACCTCTATCGGTACGTGCATCGTTAGTGTAGTAAACAAACGATACGGCATTCTCTTTATTTACAACATCTTTGTTGAAGATATCATAAACACCTACATTGCTATTGTTCTTTTCAATTACGTCAGTATACAATGTTTCTTGTTGCCATTGAACACGGCTCAAGTAGTTGCCAGAGTTGGCTGCTTTAATGTAATAGAGGTCTGTTTTGCCACTTGTTGTGCATGGCTCAAACTGCCAAAGTGCAGGTACGGTGTTAGCTTCAAGACTTTGTGAGTAGAGGGTATTTCCACCGAAAGCACCAGTTTCGCCATACTTTTCAACCCAATATTTGCCGGTATAGTCAGCGCTATTGATAGTGTAGTACTTACCACTTTCAGGGGTTATCTTATTTTCTGTTGCTTGCATAGCCGCTTCGAGTTCTTTGTATGCTGCAACTTTTGAATTGTTGTCTGTAGCTTGGCTAAGTTTGGTTGTTGCAGGCGTAATGGTGCTTGCATTTAGATAGCCAATAGCTGTACCACTTGCCTTTGTGGCTTTGGCTATGAGGGCATCATTCCATGCTTGTTCAATGTCGGTAAGCTCTGTTGTGAACTTAAAGTTTGAAGGGGCTGCATCGGCTGACCAACGAACGATGTTTTCATTACCTCCCATGTGAAGTGAATAACGACTGTCTGATACTGCTCCACCTTGTAAGGTATTAAAGGTTACGTAACCTTCTGCATTGCCCGCAGCCAATTCGTAGCTTTGTGCTGCACTAACGTTCTCTACTAATGGCACAACAATATCATAACCCTTACCACTCCAGCCACCTGATGAGGGCAATGCTCCAACATACTTGTTTGCGTATGCGTTGTAAATTTTAAAGAAGCCACAAGGTTGCTTTTGCAGTGTCCACTCATAAGAGTAGTTATCTTTTGCAGTGCCATTATTCATGGCGCTTCCTGCGTATACAAATTTATTTGTATAATTCTTATTGCCAATAATTACGCGAATGCTTGAAGGAGCAGCATTGATAAATGCTTGATAAGCCGAACCAAGTGTAATCATATTTGCTGTGCTACCTGTAGTGTCGTCTTTATACTGCTCGTAGACGGTGTTAAACGTATTGTAGAAGTCGTTTGCGGTTGAGTAGCCTAAGCAATTCCACACGTTAAGAGTACTTTTGAAGAGGTTAAGCACATCTTGATTGCTGAGTTCTTCGATGGTGAATAGAGAACCACCATCAATGCTATAATGATCTATTTTGCCAGCGCTATCGTAGCTATTCCAACTATTGCTAAAATCATTACTATTACCAAAGGCAATGCCTAATGTACTACCATTAGATGCAGCCTTTACGTACCAATCGTTACCAGTAGTGGTCCATGAGTTGAAGCCAGCCATAGCTGTAGATGCAGCAAGGTTGTAAATTTTTAAAGATGTTACACCATCTGTTGTGGCAACTGTTGAACCTGCTTTAAAATAGAAAACGCAGTTGTGATGAAGCAAGTAGCTTTGGCGTAGGTAATCGCTATTACCATTGAAATAAACGTACTTGCCCGTACGTGTATTTTTGATGGCGTAATAGTGCATTGCGTCATCAGTGCTGAGATCTGGGATGTCTTGCGCCCCCGCCCATGCACTTGTTGCTCCGACAAAGAAAGTCAAGAGCAAACTAAGAAAAAATGTAAATCTTTTCATGTATCATTAAGTTTTTAAAAAGTAGAAAATTCTATAGAAGTCTGTATTAGAATGCAAAAGTAGATTGTTTTTGTTAATAAATCAAACGGGGGGTAAATAAATGTTAAAGCGTAATAAAAAGTAACATGATGTTACAAAAAGGCGTGTTAAAGTGATGGTCTGACTACGTTTTTATTTGGAAATGAACCATAAAAAAGGCGGAGCAAGCATCGTAGTGTTAAAAAACACCATAACGATGCTTGCTCCGCAAAATGCGATGAGTAAGGTAGCTTTATTTACACAAAGCCTTGCATACGCGGTCTTGAAAATTACGGCCTGTAGAGGTGTATCTAACTCCTTGGTTCATGATGGCAAAGCAGAGCGTATTGCCGTTGGCAGCAGTGCAATAGCCCGAAAGGGTGCTCACCCCCTCAACGGTGCCAGTTTTGGCATGTACGTTGTAGGCGGCTTTGCTTCCCTTCATGCGCTTACGCAGTGTGCCGTCGTGGGCAGCTTCGGGCAGAGTGGGAAGTAGATGATGGTAGATGTCGGTGTGCTGGTAGGCATAGCGCAAGGCTCTGCCCAGTAACTCGGGCGTGGCGTAGTTGTAGAGCGAGAGTCCAGAGCCGTCTGCCACTTGATAGTGGTCGGGGTTGAGGCCCAGGGTGCGATACAGATTTTGGTAGTGCAAGGTGGCTTGCTTACGCCCTGCCCATGGCTTGCCACTTTGTGCCGCCAGTTGATAAAACACGGATTCGGCCATGGTGTTGTCGCTATGCTTCATCATGGGCAACAACACTTGGTCGATGCTATGGGTGCGCGTACATAGCAATGAAGCGTGAATAGCAACGAGGCGTTCGTCGGTTGTGCCGTCCCATTCGATGTTGTTGTGGCGTAATGTGGTGCGCAGTTGATTAACAAAACGGTCGTGGTTGTTGTAGAGCAGAGGGGTGAGTGGGGTGAGGTCGTCGTCCCAGCACCATCCCCATCCCAAGCGTTTATCGTCCTTAAAACTAAGGTCAAGGTATAGGGGAGATGCGATGCGTTGCACATGCATGGCCTTTAGACTGTCGGCAAAGGCTTGCATATCTTCGGCCGAGAATAGGGGGTCGAAGCCAGCTTTAATGTAAATGCGTGCGGTGCATACACTATCGGTGTCGGTGGACATGGCATCAGCATAAAGACGGGTTTTAAATTGGTAGTTAGTGCCGAGATCGCGCAAGGCGGTGATGGCAGTAAGCATCTTTTGGTTAGAGGCGGGACGCATGCATTGCCTCTCGTTGTGGGCAAAAACCAAAGTATCGGCGGTGAGATCGTAGACGTATAGTCCCACCTGTGTACGCTGAAAAATGTCGTTTTTGAGCAATTCTTGCATGCGTTCGGGCAGCGACATTTGCGCAGTTGTGAGGTCGGCAACAGTGTCGGTTTCAACCGAGTCTTCGGGCATAATGCTATCGGTAAGAGTGGTTGAGAGGTGGTGCGTACTATTCTTTGCTGCCGAGCAAGAGAAAATGCTGATGGAGAAAACGAGTAATATAAATGGTATGATGTGCTTCATTGTTGAAAAGTGCCAAGCATGTTGATTGAATATTCACTGCAAAGTTACAACTTTTAAGTAGGTGTTCATAATTATTTTTATATTTGAAGTGTTTTATATGGATGTTGCCTAAAGGTTTGTTATGAAGGAGTATAATATGCTGTGAGCTCTAAAAACGAACTTCAATTATTATTGATGACCCAATTAGTTATCTCATTTATGCGTTTTAGCTTAAACAAGAAGTTAATGAATTGTTAAGTAGGTATTCAAAATTAATTTATATAATTTTGAATACCTACTTAATGGTAATTACATGTTAAAAAAAGCGCGAAGCGCAAATAACCGAACTTTTAAGTGAATACGAAAAAACGAGGCAATGAAACTACATTGTTTCAATGCCTCGTTTACCAGTCGGGGTGACTGGATTCGAACCAGCGACCACACGCCCCCCAGACGCGTACTCTAACCGGGCTGAGCTACACCCCGAATTGCGAGTGCAAAGGTACGGCTTTTATTTAAATCACCAAATATTTACGCTTGTTTTTTTGAAATAAATGCATAAAAAGGTACAAAAATCATCGAAATGAAACGAAAAAAGCTAACTTTGCGTTCATAAGTAGGTGTTCATAATTATT
>DJEH01000030.1:0-324 GCA_002431845.1 Prevotellaceae bacterium UBA5903
AGCCTATCTTATGCAAAGATACAATAAAAAAAGATACAATAAAAATTGATAATCAACAGAAGTTAAGCAATCTGCAATATTTACACAGGTGCGATTGTTCTATTTTTCCTAAATGCACCAATTTCTACGTGCTGAGAATTGATTTTTTTTGAGCAACAACCTACTAAGGGCAAAAAAACGAAATCCTGAGCAAATAAACATAACTTATTGATACTCAATATGTTAAGTCATTTTTCTATTTCAAAGCGCATTGTTAGAAACGTAAATATTCATGGATTTTTCACAAGGATACGTATCCTTAGGGTGAAAGGATACGTATCCTTA
>DJEH01000030.1:383-2565 GCA_002431845.1 Prevotellaceae bacterium UBA5903
GTGAAAGAACACGTATCCTTAGGGTATAAGAACACGTATCCTTAGGGGGTAAGGATACGTATCCTTAGGCACAAGAACACATTTGTGGCATAAAAAAAGAGGGAAAGAGGCTAACAGAGCAAGCCTTTTTCCCTCTTTTTATTACATTTTCGGATTTATTTGGAACATTATTCTGTACAAAAAATATTGTTCTATTTGTCGGATTTTAAGAGGTTATCAATTGCGACATTTATTTATCATAAAGTGCTGCAGCCTCATGCAGTTTGTCGCGCATATATGCCACCACGTTGCGGGGCGACACGATGCGTATGCCAGGGCCATAGCTCATAAACACGGAGTACATCTCGAAGTTGATAACCACCTTAATGCAAAACAAGCAACTGTGGTCGTAGGGGTTGGTGCTGATGAGTTGTTGCGAGGGATGTAGGGGTTTGGTTTGTATGTAGCGGCTCTGTTCGGCATTGGCCCAAAAGGTGATAACGTGCGGATGTGCATGTAGGTTTTTGCTCACTCCTATCACATCGTCAAAAAAATTGGTGGGATCGAACTCGGGGTTTTCGCGATAGGCAACATCAATGGGTTCGACCGACTGAATGCGGTCGAGTGCTAAGTTGTAAAGCAACAAACTGCTTGCCTTAGCCCCAAACAAGAACCAACGATTGCGAAACTCCTTGAGCAGATAGGGACAGATAATATACTCTAAAGGCTGACGTGCCGTAAACGACTGATACATGATGCGCAACGTTTGCTTGCGAAGTATGAAGTTGTAAAGAGGATTGAGCAACCGAAGGCCCTTAAGGTTGGGCACACTATCGAAGTGGATAATGGGGCGGCGGTTCTTCTGCGTAATGGCAAGTTTATCTTGCAAGCGGTTCACCATGTCGGATATTTCGGCAAACTGGTCAAAATCTTCAAACTGTCGGAGCAAGTCTACCGCCTCTTGCATCACCTCGTAGTCGGTTGGCGAAAGGGGCATGTTGGTGATAGAATAGTTGGCATCGGCATACCGATAGAACTTATGGTCGTACACCTCGATGGGGGCATTATAGCCCAACTTGTCCGACCGCATCATCTGTATGTCGTTTTGCACCGTGCGTAGGCTCACACCTTTTGTGATGCCCTCGCAGTCGTAAAGGGCATCGCTACATGCATCAACAAGGTCGTCTATTGTCCAACGCCGATAGCGGTTGCGTAGGCAGTTATCAATGGTTTTGTAGCGTATTAATGCATTTTTGTTGGCTGGCATAATGTTAAGTTTTTTTGCTTTGTGGGGTATCGTGTGCTCGTTTGGCATGGCATAATGCAAAAACGAATACACGATATATCTGCTAGTACAAGACAAAAGTAGTAGTTTCTGCGCAATGTATTTGCGTAGAAGCAAGAAAACACACTTTTTTCTTTGATTTTTATAACATTTATCCTTGCTACGCAGAAACATTGCGTAGCAGCATTTTTACTTTGCACTTGCAATCGGGCAACAAGCTTGGTTGCACCTACGCTTAACTATAAGCACCACCTTTAGTGTAGGCTTATAAAGCAGTGTCATAAACAATACTTATAAAGACGGACAAGACACACTTACTACTAACAATAATTTGGTAAATTATCTCGTTTAGTATGTCAATTTCCGTCTTTTACGATGGGCGCGGTTAAGCAAGCAAATAGCCTTGCTACTACGGCACAGGCACAATGCTTGCTTACTTCTACAAATATGGTTAATGCTGGTTCGAATCCAGCCCGTGCCCCAACATCGAAGCACACAAAAGCATTGCACAATAAAGTTGCAACCATTGCGATATGTGCGCTTCATACTAAAAAACAACCGCGATAGCTCAGTTGGTAGAGTACTTTTGGTTAGTAACAGAATTGCCTTGATTGGCTTAACTATTACTTACTTCAATGAGAGAATGGGGTCGCAGGTTCGAGTCCTGCTCGCGGTTCTACAATTATAGGTCTAAATGCGGCTTACTTCTTAATCTGCGCCTCTACCCTAGGCAACTTTAAAGGGAAGCGGCATAATTACCTTGATACTTCAACATGTTTAACAGGCCAAAGAACGACTTACTACTACTGAGTGATACAGTGCACGCCAGGCTTGATGCTTGGTATAAGTAGGTGTTCATAATTATTTTTATATTTGAAGTGCTTTATGGGGATGTAGCTTAAAGGTTTGTTTGAAGGA
>DJEH01000030.1:2698-8511 GCA_002431845.1 Prevotellaceae bacterium UBA5903
TTTTGAACACCTACTTAAAATCAGTCGGTCGATTGCCTTTAACACTAAAAACAACATGATTAATACCGATTTGCTGCGAGTGGCGCTACGCTATCGCGCCCTCTATCTTGACATTGACAAAGAGAAAATCGACCTCTACTCTACCCCATCGCACGCTGTATTGGCATTTGCTACACGCCTCAGCGAAAACGGCTTTGGCGTAAGCGAAGAGTTGCTACATGCATTGGGCAGTGTGCAAATGAAGGATTTGGTAACTATCACCCACGAAATTAACGACGTAATGGGCGTAAACCTTAATTGGGCCACCTTGGTTAGGGGGTGGAATATGCCCACGGGCGAGAGCGTGGGAGACCACGTTGTTACACTATTTAGCAATGTTTTGGGTGGTAAGGAAGCGGGCTTTAAAGGCACTACTTTGCCCTGCGGTTGCTTTATACCAGAGGGCACTTTTGCGCTCGAACGATACACGGGTTGCCCTTTCTGCGGCACCCCCTTTGAGACGGCAAACTTTGTTTATACCGGACAGGCATCGAAACTTAAAGAACTACGCCTCTTTACCGACAATGACCTAAAACACGTGTTCACTACGCTGCTCACATCGGCCACTCCGCTCGACAGGACTCAAAAGGACTCGCTCGAAAAACTCATGTCCGTATACGATTGGGATGCCAACACTATCATCAGCATGAAGGAGACGGCCATGTTGGCCATTAGGCACCTTGTTGCCAAAAACAAGGCCGAACAAGCACAAAATCTGCTTAAAACGCCTACCGACATTTTACGCTACCTTTGGTACGAAAAAACGGGATACACGCAAATCATTGAGCCTAAAACGCTCGTTGCACATGCTGGGCGCTTGTACTACCACATGTTTGGACCTCTTGACCAAAGCAAGAAGGCTTCGGCAGAGATGAAAGAGAAACTCAAACTGAAGTACAACCGCAAGCAATGCCAATGTGTGGCTGCATGGCTTAACCAGCTGACTATGCCTGCTCACTTGGCTGCAGAAAACATGAATCCTAAGCGCAGTATGTGGGTGCGCATGATACGTGCCTTGCGCTTGGGCGAATACTCGCGCAGAAAGGGCTATGAACATCTGGCTGAAATACTCGATGTGTTTTATAAACAAACGTACACTACTTGGCAAGGTAAACTTAACAAAGCGCAAACTGAAAACGATGCTCACACCACACTTGCCATGCTGAAACAACGCCCAGGGCTGTTTGCACGCAGTTTGTTTGCCACGATGTTGCACTTTGGTTGCGACGAAACGATGGAGGCCTTTGAGGATATTGCAGACAAACTGCCACTGCGCCTGCTGTTGTCGCTGGGCAATGCTGCCGAAAGCTATTTCGATACCGAAAAAAGGCGTATAGCCCGCCCCATCACGGGCGGCACGCACCTGCTACCAGCCAATAAGTTGCTCTGCCTTTACAGCAAAACCGACCTTAAGAACATGGTGGATAGGGTTAATCGGTGCTACATTTACTCGCTTAAACGACGCTTTGCTGCTCAACCTACAGAGAGTCATAGCATCTACATCGACCCTATGCTCTACGACATCCCCGTGAGTGTGGGCGATAGGACGACCACTATTCAAGACACCTCGTGCGCTTTGATGGGAACCCGCTTTCCGCTCGAAGGCAACACTGTGCGCCTGTTTTTGCAATGGGGAAAGGGGTTGCATGCTCAATATCTCGACATGGACCTTAGCTGCCACATTGCATTTAAGAATGGTAAAACCGAGGACTGCGCATACTACAACCTGCAAGCCACAGGTGCCAAACATGGCGGCGATATACGCGCCATTCCCGAAATGGTGGGTACGGCAGAATACATAGAACTTAACCTTGACGAACTGGCAGAGGCTGATGCTCAGTACGTTACCTTTACTGCCAATGCTTACTCTTGTGGTGCACTTTCGCCCAACTTGGTAGTGGGCTGGATGAACTCTGCCTACCCCATGATGATTTCAGAAAAACTCGGGGTGGCATACGACCCCTCGTGCGTGCAACACATGATACGCATTAGCGAAAACAACCTGTCGAAGGGACTGGTGTTTGGTGTGCTCGATGTGGCAAAACGCGAAATTACATGGCTCGAAATGCCGTTTACGCATCAAAACATCATGGGGTGCAACAACGCGGCTGTAAGCGCCTTGCTTGAACGGCTACGCCAAAAATTGTCTGTCGGCACAATGCTACAATTCAAGGCCGAAGCGCAAGGTCTCAGTATGACCAACACCCCCAACGAGGCCGACGAAGCCTATACCTACGAATGGGCTTTGAACCCTGCCGAAGTAAGCGAATTGCTAAATATGTAATGGGTATAGGAACAATAAAACCGGTTGAGAACGAAATATTCTCAACCGGTTTTTCCTTTATCTATCTACAAGCTTTAAAGCCTTATAGACCAGGACTATGCTTTCTTGTATGCTCCGTCTTTAGCCTCAAATATCACGCTGGGCTCTTTCACCTCGACCGTGTGCCACACGCCCTTGGGTATTTGACAACCATACTTGCCCTGAGCTGGACAAAGATGGATGCGCTGCACCTCGCGATATTCAACCTTACGACTTACATCTTGCGCATCCATGCCACGTTCAAGACCCTCGGGGGCTGCACTATGGTGCAAAACAACCTCCTCGTATATCACCTCATCAAGCCTACCACACAAGCAGATAACAGTCTCGGTAGTATCCTCGTGTCGATGTATAGGCACCTCGGTTCCTGGCAGCAAGGCATTGAGCATTCTCTGACTTGTATCGGCCGAGGATGTGCGCAAATCAAAGTTCTGTCGGAGACGTGGATTTTCAGTAGCTTGTTCAAAAAGTTTGCCTAAAAAGTCTTTATCAAATTCCATTTTTTTCTTTAATGTTGCAAGATATTCTTCGTGTAAGTGATAGTATTTTTTCATAAACAATACATAAGCAATGGCCAACACTGCCAATGCTACTAACAAGTAAAGCCAATGCATCCATACGTTGTTAGGACAAATATAAACAAAACCTAAAGAAACCACCAGCTGCATGGCCATATAAAACAGCGAAACCTTTACGTGGCCTATCTTCAACTCGTTAGCCATTAGCTGATAGGCATGCTTGCGATGGGCTTCGCCTAAGTTTTCGTGCAACATGATGCGATGTATAATGGTTAAGCAACCATCTACACCATATACAAGCAAGAATATCAACCACGTTATGTCGCCTGTATTTATAATCACGTTGCCCAATAAAAAAAGCATGATGAAAGCAATGCCTATTGAGCCTACATCGCCCGCAAAACATTTGGCTTTGCCCTTAGGCCTAAAGTTGAACAAACAAAACACTACTGCAGCCAAAATGGTTGAGATAACAATACTCTGTTCTACATAAATGCCCTGTTTATTTACCAAAGCCAATGGCACTAACACCGCCAAAGCATAGCCTGCCGTAATGCCATTGATGCCATCCATAAAGTTGATAATATTGGTTGCACCCACATACACTATGAGCGCTACAAGCACTATCCACCACATTGACCAATGTAAAATGCCCAACTGATAAAACGCCATTGCCGCTGCAGCAAACTGTGCCACCAGCCTTACCGAATCGGGCAATGAGTGGATATCATCAACAAAACTCACCCCTGCCACAAGCGTTAATCCTGCCAGAAACCAAGGATAATCAAAGCCAAAGAACACACTACAAAACCAAGCTCCTATCAAAAAAATAATGCCACCTCCGCGCAAAACTATCGACGTATGCGACGACCGCTCATTGGGCTTATCAATGATATTAAACTTGTCGGCAATGCGAAAATAAACGAGTTCTGCAATGAGAAGCAGAACGAAAATAAAAATGTATGTTTTCATAAGATGTATGTATCCGTTAGTCTTTAATCGTCTTATATCTTCTTAGGTGACTCCAAAGCAGCGTAAGGAACATAGGTAGCAACCATTCTTTGTAGACCAAGGGGTGTTTCCAACGATTGTACCACCACCTACGCACCTTGAATAGGAGTATAGGCACGAGTCCACTATCGGGTTTTTCTTCGGCAAACTCTGGGTGAAGGATATCTGCCAGTATGCGCTCTTCAAGTTCTGGATGCCTTTCGGTTGTGGGGAAACATTGCTCTGGAAACCCCAAATAGTCTACGCAAATAGCATTGATTTGGCAAAAGAATGTGTAAAGTCCTATCTCCTTTAGAAAACGTATGGTTGCGTTCCAATCAACCTCTTGCGTATGTGCACGCACAAAGAAACCCCAATCAAGCACTTGGCGCAAGTTTAGGTGTTCGCCCGCAAAGTGTTGCCCCATGTGGCGCATCAAAAATAGAGCATTAAAGTTGGCTGATGGCAAATATATTTCTGCTCCATGAACCTCTATTTTTCTGTAATTATCTGCTGCAAGTTGTTTCAGTTTTTTCTCAATAGTTGGGGCATCCTTGTGTGCCTTGGTATTGATAAAATCATAGTGGTTTTCAATAGGTATGCCATTCAGCATAAACACCGTGTGATGTTCATGCCCATCGTCTATCTTTATGCCGCATTTATCTGCTACCAACGCATCAGCCTCTTGCCATTTGCCAAAATTATAAATATCCAAATCGCCTACAGGACGATGACACGGCACAGGCCAATCTAACGACAAGCCATACCCCTTCAGCACCATCATGCGTATGTCTTTTGACTTATACAAACGGGCTAAATCTGCCATAGTCCTCTCGTGCTTAGCATTCCATTTTTCGTACGTTACAACTTGTCCAAACCATTGCATACGCCTCAACTTGTTTGCAGTTGTTTCGTGGGCAAAGGGGGGGGAACTTGGATAAGCTGAAAGATACTTCTGCAAGCCGTCAACAGCAAGCGGAGCTATCGTATGCAATTGGGATAGAGATATAACTTCATTCCATTCTACTTTATTAAAGTGAATGTCATCATCACACACATCACATACGGCATATCTCACCAAGGTGAGTAAGGTCTTATCTGTCAGATTCATTCAAATTCATTATCTCGTCCAACTTCTTCAAACACTTGCTTTTTGTAAAGAAGTTATCATAATACACTTTGCCTTTATGTCCCCTATCGGCTAATTTTTGTTTTTCCGTCTGCGACAACTTTATAACAAGTTCTGACAACGCATCGGCATCGCCAGCCTTAACGTTCCAACCACATTCGGCAGCTCTAACCACCTCGCCGCCCTCGCCGTTCAGCACAGCTATAATAGGGCGCTCGGCAGCCATATACGAAGCTATTTTGGCAGGCGAATACATATTAAACAGGGGCGAATCGGTCAATGACACAAGCATTACATCGGCCTTTCTGAAGAACAATGGCATCGTTTCAGACGGAAAGCGGCCTAAGGTAAACACCGTATCATCCAAGCCATTATCCTTAACAAAAGAGCGCACCCACTCTAACCGACGACCATCGCCAACAATCACCCATTTAATGTGTTTATACGCTTTAGTCTTTAAGGCTGCTTGCATATTACACTCCATACCATGCGCCTCGCCCACAGCACCAGCAAACATCACAATAAAGTTGCCATCGGAAGAAAGTTGTTGCAATTTTTCAGGAATAACAAATTGGGATTTTGACAAATCAGACGCTCCATCGCTCCACTGAGGATAATAGATTATTTTATCACGATAATCCCCATATTTTAAGATACTCTGGTCAAAACTTTGTGAAGAGGTAAGTATCTTGTCGGAGTTCTTATATTCACTCTTCACAAACCAATCAAAAAAGCCAAGGATATGCTTATTATTGATGCCTCCTGCAGCCGTTAAACTCTCGGGCCAGAGGTCGAGCACCCAAGTGTAGAGTGG
>DJEH01000030.1:8595-8801 GCA_002431845.1 Prevotellaceae bacterium UBA5903
GCTGGACTCGACATCATTACAGGCGACAACTGCTGGCAAAACACCATATCATACTTATGCCACAGCGCATGGAACAGCATCCATATCCACCCTACAACGAGGAAGCTAAAGTAATTGAGCATCAGCATAATCTTACAATCCTCACCACGTGGAACTATGGGCAAATGCGTCACCTTCACACCCTTTATCACCTCATGTCGTTTCTT
>DJEH01000030.1:8903-17651 GCA_002431845.1 Prevotellaceae bacterium UBA5903
CGTAACTACATGTACTTCATGCCCCTGTTCTGCCCAATGAAAAGCTATGTCATTGCCACGAAATGTTTCGGGATAGAAGTACTGACATACGAAAAGGATTTTCTTTTTCTTCGTCATAATTTTATTAAGAAAAAAGGCTTACAGACGTGATTTATTGTTGCCGTCTATAAGTCTATTGTACAAACTTATGTATTTCTCAAAACATTGTCCTTTATCAAAATTTTCTATTGCCCTCTTCCTACAATCTGCCGAAGATAAAGGATGCTTCTTTATATTGCGTACGGCCTCAGCAACCGCTTCTACATCACCTTGATCTACCACGACACCAGTCCGTTCGTCCACCGCTTCGGGCGATCCGCCCGTTCTATAAGTAACAACAGGAGTGCCACAAGCAAGAGCCTCAAGATTAACCGTTGGGAACATATCGGCGTATGTAAGATTTACAAAAACATCTGCCATAGAATATATCATAGCAAGTTCCTGCTGGTTTTGAGTGCGGCATATAGGAATAAGATTACACCCTCTATACTTTTCGCTATTCAATTGCTTAGCTTGTTCTGCACTCACTCCAACCAGCATTACGACAAAGTCATCATTCCTACTTAATGCAATAAAATCATCAAGCCCCTTATCATTATTCCAAATGCTTGAGATGCCAAGAATTAAGATTTTACCCCCCCCGATTAGCTTATTATAAAGCGAAATATATGGATTAAAACATGTTTTGTTGTCAAACTCTCTCTGCGCCTTTGAGCGGCATTTCTCCAAATAATTACTAGAAGTTAGTTGATATACAGCTTTTTCAAGATTGTCTGTATCACCTTGTTCCACGATAACACCTGTATTTTTATCAATAGCCTCAGGCGAACCTCCCGTGCGATATGTAGCAACAGGTGTTCCACAAGCAATTGCCTCAAGATTGGTTGTTGGATAATTATCTTGATACGTCGGATTTACAAACACCGATGCCGAAGAATACAATTGAGCCAATTCAAGTGCATTCTGTGTTCTATCTATAAATATCATTTGGCATCCACTCTTTAAGTTCCGTGTATCTGTAGTCGTTTGTTGCCCTACAATAATTATAACAAACTCTTCTGCAGGAAGCCTTTGCGCTAAGTTATAAAAATCTGTCAGTCCCTTTCGCTTATCCCATACAGCCGCCACGCCAAGAACAATTTTTTTTGATTTATCAATGCCATAACGTTCATAAACATTCGTTGGCTGTGGGCTAAACGTATGTATATCTATCCCATTATGTATCACCTCTATCGGGCGATTTTTTAGATGCGATTGTCGGATATTATCACCAAGCCATTCAGATACGGCCACAATCGTTAGAGACGGAATTTCAGCCAATAGTTTTTTTTTCAACCGATGGTTTCGTCTTGAGCAATCTAACGAATACCATTTTGATAAAGGACAATCATGGCATTCATCTTTCCAACGTTCGCACCCACAAACATTATACATGCAATGCCCTGTTGTGGCCCATTGGTCGTGCTGTGTCCATACTACGGGGATGTTTTTCTCTGCAAGATATTTAAACAGCAACCGATAATTCATATAGTGGTCGTGAATATTATGCAGATGCACCACATCTGGCTTTATCTCGTCCACCTTTTTCAAAAACGCCTTAGTAGCCCCTCGCGATGCCAACCCTTCATTGTCCAGAAACAACCCCTCAGCATAATGTTCATACACATCAAAGTTGGTTCCTATTTTAATCAGTTTGCTCTTAGATGGGTTCATCATCCTACCATAGGCTATATACGACTCCCATCCATGTGCCATAGCACACAAGCCTATCTGCTCTGCAATCTTGCCCGTACTACCCCAATTGGCAGTGACGTTGATTTGAAGAAGTGTTTTGCTCATGCAATCTTTTTACCTTTACCATTTTTGTTATAGCCTAAGGTCATACCAATTTTAAATTCTGTTTTATGACATTCATTTGATAATAAGGATTCCAGTTTGAATCTATTTCATCAAAACAAGCCTGACGAACAATACAACGTTGCTTCTGTTTATTTGCAAACCAGCTACTTATAACAGATGCTAAACTATCAGTGTCATTTTGTTTAAAGAAATCGCCTGTAGTTCCAGCATGTATAGCTTCAAATTCTGGCATTTGCCATGCAAAATTGTCGTGAGTAACTACGGGGCATCCAAAAGAAAGAGCATGCATTGCTGTTAAGCCAACATTACCAGGAGATACACATAAATCGGCATTATACACCAGTTCGGCATTTTTCTTCTCGTCATAGCATGCGCCATAGAACCATACACTATTTTGCATATTCAAGTCTGAAACTTTTCTTTCAAGATTATTCTTTTCCGATCCATCACCTACAAAAACGAGATTATAAAATTCTCCATGTTTCTGCAATCTGTCTATCGCATCTATTACCAAATCTAGCTTCTTGACTTTTGTCAAACGTCCGATAAAAATGATTGTAGGGTACTCATTATGAAAATGCTCTTTGTAAATATCAGATGGTGTAATAGCCTCTCGAAGAGCTTTCTGCTTGTCATAATCAAGAGAATTATGAATGGCAAAAAGTTTTTCTTTTGGTATTCCTTTCCCTTCAAGAAGTTTCTTAGCTCTATCGCCATAGACAAATGTTCCTGAAACATGGCGGAATAGCCATAATTTCATTTTTGCATCAAATCCACTTTCTTTACCATACCAACCATGCGTCCATATATAAACTCTCTTTTTTTTAAAGAAATTTGATGCTAACAAAAAAAATATCCAATCTGTTATAGATCGAACTTCTGCTAACATAAAGAAATTCTGATATTTTTTTTTGAATAGCAACTTCAAAATACCTCGCTTCCAATATAGCTTTGTTGGATTACCATTTGTTTTATAATAAGACACATTTTTCAATAAAGATGTGTCCATTTCCTTTATATCAGACTTCAGCTCACCAAAATACCAATCGCAATCGTATTCTGAATCAATAGCACGAAAAACAGCCTCACGATAACGAGGGGCTGTATTGTATATTAGACAGAGTTTACTCATATTTTTTAGATTTGAAATAAGTAATATATGCTTATAACTTTAGTTTCAGCAATTTATAAATTCCAACATAATGTTTTGGAAAAAGGCAAAACAGAAAAGCCTCAATACGATATTTTAGACTCTTTGATTGCTTTACATCATTTATAATAGTCCGATTATCATATATCATATCGTTCAATTGCCTCTGTGATTTATTATTTGAATTAACAATATAACACAAAGCATTATTCAAATACATTGCAACTTGATCATAGAATATCTGCTTATAATCTTCTTGTACATATTTGCAGAACACTGAAAGATGTACACACACCACATTTACAAGATCAAATGCCCTTTTAGGATTAGGAGTACGAGTAATCGAATGGGGATTCTGATATACATAATATATTATATCATTTATAAATGATACTTTATCAGCCAAATAATAAGCCCGTGGAGTAAACTCTGAATCCTCATGGAAAATTCCTTCATAAAAAGTCAATTCATACTTTTTGAAGAATGATGAAGACCAGATTGAAAAAGGAGCACATGGCGAAAAATTCTTTCTAAGAAAGTCCCTTCCCCTTATCGGAGTTTCATCTATATAACTTTGACGCCTATCAATGTTACCATCAATTACATTAGCAGCACATATTGCAAGAGCATCGGGACATTCAGTCCTCAACTTCATACATATCTTTCCCAAACAATTTTCTGCAATCCAATCGTCCGAATCCACAAACATATAATAATCACCACTTGCTATGTACATACCTGTATTGCGAGCAGCAGACAACCCCGCATTTTTTTGAGACTTTATTTTAATGTTTGAAAACTCTTTTGACAAACATTCTACTATTTTTAAGCTATTGTCTGGCGAGCCATCATTTACAACAATGATCTCATAATCATTCTTTGGAATGTCTTGCGTCTCGCAACTACGAATACACTTCTCGACATATTTCTCAACGTTATAAATAGGAATAATAATTGAAAGCAACATGGTTAGTGTATCTTATTTTTTAACTTAACTATATACTCTGTTAATGCAGTGCCAATATGCCGAATGATAAAACTCTTGAATTTCTTATATGGTGTATTCCAACTATCACTATACAAATGTATTGAAACGGTATTGTTAGTTATATGCATTTTCTTTGTATAAAAACTTTGTGGACAAAATACATCCCATGGATAAATCCAAACACCTTCTACCTGTTGAATTTTATTGTTTGCTATTAGTCCTTTTGATTTAAGAATATCTGTTGTATGCTTTACTATAGTAACAGGATTTGGGTTACCATCTTCATCTAAGAAATGAAGAGTGCTATAATAATCTAGTATTTCTTTATATAGACCAAGACCAGGGTTTACACCTAGACCAAGACCAGGGGCAACACCATATTCTTGTTTATTTCTTTTCTTTATTTCCTCATTAGGTTGTTCAAATCCCATAAAAGGTCCTTTTTGAATGATATGGTTCATATTATGAATTACCTCTACATCGGTATCAAAATACAAGCCGCCATAATTATAAAGGATCCAAAAACGAGCATAGTCACTTACAAATGCATATTTCTTCGCTGCATAGGCTTCTTTTGTATATGGAATGATATTAACATCAAAATTATCTTCATTCCATTCTTTTATCTCATAATCAGGAAGAAACTTTTTCCACGATTCAATACAATGTCTTGCCATAGAAGGTAAGGGCTTATGCCCAAACCAACAATAATGTATAATTTTAGGTATCATATTGTTTTTTTGAAGTTTATTGATTTATTTGCATTATCATATTTACTGTTATCTGTGCAATGAATTATATTCAGGACTAAGAACAAAAGAAAAGGATACGTCTTATCTTGCAAGAAAGGAGATCCCGTCTGATACATTACAAAGACACAAGTTAAAGGAATTATTCTAAAGAAAGACCATCTTATCCCTATTCTCCTATGTTCTTTATTATATACACTTTTATATATAACAATCAAAAATATTGTTCCTATCACCCCAAATGACATTAGAGCATCTATAATTATATTATGAGCAGACATAGACATAGGTCTGTTTAGCATTGCACCGATTAATGGATATGCCCTATTTCCCTTCCCTATTAGCAAACATTCGATGTTATTTGATAGGTAATCAATACAATCTGCATAAATAGTTCCACGAATACCTGTTCCTGAATTATCTCCATCATAATCCATTCTTCCCATATATTGATTTAAGATTTGATCAATATAATCAGATAAATAATTTGCAGATATCATTAGTATAATGAACAATGCTACCGCTAAAAAGATCATAGACTTAACAGATCTTCCATGCAATATATGTAATACAAGCAATAAAAGCAATGTTGTAAGTCCTAAAATGTAAACACGACTTACTGTTAAAAAAGTTATAAAGAACAAAGAAAATCCTACTATTATTATTGCGCCTTTTTTTATTGCATTATAATGGCGCGTCATCAGCAATTGGATGAACAAGGTTATTATTGTTATGGTGTAAATAGGGAATCCCATAGCACCGCCTAATTGATTTTTTTGTCCATCAGCAGTATCAGCTTCTCCTAAACGCATTTCACCTGCATGACTTGCGTAAATAAAAGAGTCTAAATCAGCGCCTTGCACAATAAAGATACAAGACATAGCAATCAATGAAGAACATATTACGAGCCACATTGCATAATATCCGTCATATCCACTAAATTTATTACGCATTATGTAAATGAACACATACAATGGAACTAAAAGAGCGAATACCGTTTTTGCAAAAGTCTGATATTGTATATCATGTAAGAACCAAATAAGAAAGAATAAAAATATACTTACTCCCCAAAAATTTTGTACTCTATTTGATTTGGGAATTTTCATCAACGCAAATATAGGGATAACAAAACCTGCTGCAAGTCCACTAAAATTCAAGGAATTATAAAAAGGACACAAAGCTATCATAAGATACAATGTAGCCATTTCACTCCCTAAAAGAATTACCATTAATGAAAGAACAATGCTAACAGCAACAAATACATTAGCAGGTTCCATAAAATTAGAAATGCCTGCTAGAGTATCAATTATCATTAATATGATAAAAAGCCACTTTTTATCTTTGAAAACTTTCATTCCTGCGATCTATTTGATGTAAATCTTTTATAAAATTTCACTCCAACAGGTATACTCAACAAGCACATCAATGCCGATGGCGCTTCTTTCACTATTTTCCATAAGGGTACTTTTGCAATCATGCACATACTCATATAATATCCCATATACTTAACCTTGTCTCGCAATGCCTTAGCATAAAAATCATAGTATTGAGAATAATACAATGCCCATCCCTTAGGATATTTCAAATAAAGGCTGTTTGCATTCACAGTATAACCATCTTCTCGGTATTCACAACGCATAAGAAACTCATTCAATATCAATAGTTCATACTTTTGGTCTATTTGGTCATACACATATCCCTCTGTGACAAATTTCTCACCTTCTATTTCTGGAAAAGGAAATTCTCTTAAAACGGAAGTTTTGAAAACCAATGACGTGTCCCCCTTAAAACCAGTCTTATATATGCCATGAAGTGTACTTCTGGTTATGTTTGGAAGATTTGGTGAGGATAACCTGTTGATGATGAGTTTCTTAGCGGCAATGCCGCTAAGAAACTCATCATCGATAAGGATTTGATAAGTCTCTAAAATTTTTGATATCGCACCTGACGCTATTTGATCGTCGCTGTCTATGCAGAAAAACAATTGTGTAGTACAAAGTTGAACTCCCTTATTATGGGCACGCATCTTTCCGCCATTTGACTGTTTGTGATATATTATCTCCAACTTGCTTTCACGTTGCCATCTTTCCACAAATTCTTGCGTATTGTCAGTACTTCCGTCATCAACAATTAGCCATATAAATGCATCTGTAGGCTCTTTGCACAGACTTTCGTACAAATTTGGCAATATGTATGCCCGATTATATGTAGGAGTGAATATGGTTAAAACTTTTTTCATTTGCCTAATCCTTTTAATAAAAATTCCAAAGAATCCTTCCTTAATGAAGCAATCTTTGCATTCACTTGTTCGTAATCGATAGTGCTTATCCTCATATTATTATAGTCTGCCGAATTGTAGATTAAATGATCTTTATACCCCAATGACCTCAATAAAGATTGAAACCTTGCTGCTCCACGGCCATTATTAGCATAAACTATAAATTGCTTATTAAATAAAATAGAGAAAACCATAGCATGGAACGAATCGGTAACAACAAATTTAGCATCCTTAAATGCACGTAGCCATTGTTCTACTGGAGGCTGTATTCTTTTTTCTATTGGTTCGTTTAACTCATGCTCATCAACTTCACAATTCACTTCAAAAGGAATCCAATTATTTTTTTTAGCTATTGTTTCAACCAATCTGCATTTGTCTTCACTTTTATCCAAAATATGTACAAACAATTGTCCTTTGGAAGGAGTTGTATTGGAATTTTCTATAAGTTGTTCATAATCTTGCCTTTGCAAGAGCAATGTCGGATCAAGTACATGCTGGGCCTTTATTCCCAAATATTTTTCACAAAGATGTATTCCAGAAAACTCCCTTACACTAACAGCATCAAATTTTTTGGCCAAAGCCTTACACATTTCTGTCTCTTTTGGAGTGAATTCCCATTCGTTCGTACCGAAGGATGCAGCATAGGCACAACGTTTTACACTCCAATCTTTGGCAAATGAAAGAAAAGTAAATCCTATATTATTATATGAAGGCCTCCAAACCTGATCACTTCCTACAATGTATGCGTCATAATCCACATCACTTATTCCTGGATTATTATAGTCAACCACACGAGTATTTATATATCGCTTTACAAAGCCAAAAGTATGTTTTGTAAACTTTGGATAGTCCTGTATATACTTCTGCTCAGAAAAAAGAGGATATTTATATTTGCCCAATGCTTTTTTTATTATCCTTTTGCCAAGTGTAAGAAAAAAGCGTGGAAACTGTATATACTAAAACAACTATGATTCGACTTGATGAATTTTGACGACAGCACCTGCAAATAACTGATAATAAGGAAAGAAAGTGCAAAAACCAAATCATAAATAGATTTAAACGTATCAAAGTTTATTGGGGATATGTGGGAACATTTACGGGAAAGATATTACCTTTGTGGCAGAAATAAAAAACATAGGAACATGAAGATTACCATTATCACAAAGGAATGCAAAACCAAGGATAAAAATGCTACTACAAAAGCCAATCTTTGTTTTCGACTCCGAGATAAGGATGTTGACCTCAAAGCCCGTTCCGACATTGAGGTTATGCTTGACTATTGGGACAATGATGCACTTTCCTATCGAAGGACAAAGAAATTACCATCTGACGAGCAGAAGAAAGTCAAGTTTTTGGTGCAGACCATTACAACGGCTCTTAGCGAGCAGTATAACTCTGCGACTGCTGATGTTGCATGGATGAAGAATGTGATTGATGAATGTGTCAATCCAACTTCAAAGTCAACAGAGACATCGACTACAGTTGTTTCGAGAATGGAACAATACATTGCGGAACATCCCATGAGTCCGAAATCAGCACTCGTTTATAAACCAACGATCAAGAAGCTTCAACGCTATGAAGCCTACAAGAGGGAAATAGAGGGAAAGGAAGGCTTCACGCTCTATTGCGAGACAATCCGCCCCGAAGAGTATCTTGATTTTCGTGAGTATGTCATAAACGAATA
>DJEH01000146.1:0-16724 GCA_002431845.1 Prevotellaceae bacterium UBA5903
AATTTTGAACACCTACTTAAAATCATGTCCTACATTAATTGATATGAATTTTGAACACATACTTAAAAAGCAGTTTAAGGTTTTGGAGTGCTATTTACAAAACAGCACTACCTTAATAAAAGTTTGTATGGTTTTATGATAAGGATTTTTAGGTTTACAGGAGGCTTAGGAAATCAAATATTTTGCGCTGCAGTTTGCTCATACTTTCGTCATAAATATCCCAAAGACAAACTATGCATTTGCTATAGCAAAGATGCCTTCGACGAACACAATGGAAGTTTTGAGCTGGCTCAATTTTTTGATGTAGATTTGCCAACCCCAAACATTTGGTATATGCGTTTGTGGAACATCATATATCGTCTTAAAAAACATATTGACATTAGCAACATATATGAAATGCCCCACCCCACTATACAAAATGAAAAAGCCATATTCTATTATGCCTTTAGACTCAACAAAAAGTACATACCGCAAAGCCCCGATTGGCTAAAGTTTAAAAAGCCTATTCTATCTTTGCATAATGCAGAGATACTCAAGCAAATTAAAACTACAGACTCTATTTTTATCCATGTGCGCAGAGGCGACTATCTCTCAACAAAGTACGTTGAACGCTTTAAAGACATCTGCACCATCGACTATTATCATAAAGCCATCAAAATAGTTCAAGAGCATTTTGCTCAAGCCAAGTTCTTTATATTCTCGGACGACATTGAATATGTTAAACACTGCACCCAATATAGGTTGCCCTCTAATTATGTTTTTGTTAATTATAACAAGGGGCTTGATAGCTATCTTGATATGTACTTGATGGCACACTGCAAAGGTGGCATCATAGCCAATAGTACATTCAGCTATTGGGGAGCAAGACTTATACAAAAAAAATTCATTGTCTATCCTAAAAAATGGGTAAATGGCAGTGGTAGCTATCCCAACCTCTTTGAGGATTATTGGGTAGGCATTTAGTCCCGACTATAGCAAAAAGGCCAGGCGGTTATATTTTCATCTTGTATGAAATTATAACCGCCTGGCGTTTTTTATGTGCAATGAGTAGGTTTTCAAGATTTGCTTATCCCTTCGGCCTTCTTCATTCGTCGTCCCACAACATTCCATGTTGGCATTTTCTTCAAGGTGCTTCTGATGGGTTGCACATCCCAAAGCAAGAACAATAAGAGCACTGCAATACCTATAACGCAGGTAATGCCATAGAGTTGGCGTATGCTGATGAGCAGCAGTTGGGTGGCATCGTAGGGCAACCCGCGAGCCATATTGTCTGCCATCTGGTAGCGAATGCCAAAACTATACAAGCCCGAACACATGGTTGATATGGGGCCATTGCGAACAAGACCCGCCATAGTTAGTCCCATAAAGAAATGCTGAAAAGGCATCAGCTCTTCTAAGTATACCGTCAGCATGCAAAAGAAGATAGCATTGCCAAACGAACGGAGAAAGGTTGGCACATAAAGTGCCTCGATTGGCAGCCCCGGCGAGATGATAAAATACATCATCACGGGGTAACACACCATTGCAGCCACACCTACGGTTAAGAGTCGGGTATATTTTTGACGGAGCACCTTGCACCAAAACAAGCAGAACAAGCACCCAGCAATAGCTCCCACCCACTCTACAAAGTTGAGTACATTGGTGGTGATATTGCCAAAATGGAGCACACCGCCAGTAAAGGCTGTTTGCAACACCTTGGGAGTACTGCCCATAAACTCTACGAAAGCAAAGAGAATGAGTAAGGGTATCAGCCGCTTATATTTCCAGGCTGCAGGCTCAATGTAAGGGTGGCGGATATGGCGCATTCGTTGTATGCAAAAGTAGCCTGTCACAACGAATAGCACCAAATCAATTTGCATCACCTCTGAGCTGAGCCAATTGTAATGCTCGCCATAGTTGAAGAAGAATATAAACTCTAACATCCATGCCGACCAAAGCAACAGTCCAAGATAGTCGAGGCTGATAAAGGGCATTGGCTTCATAAAACGAAAGTTATGGGTAGTGACATAAAGAAAAAGTGCCACAAAGAGCAAAGCTCCCGTCATAGCCCAATTGATGATGCGCCAATCTTGGTAGATGTAAACGAGATGTTCTGTAACCCAAGGCGATAACGACATATTGCCCAAAACCAAGCAATAAAGCAAAGGAAAGAATATGGTGAAATCGCGCTTCGGAGTCATCCACAATTGTATGGTGCTCATAATCTCAAAACAGCCACAAAGCTTAAAGAACCCAGCAATGTAGGCAAGCACACACATTACGGGCACAGAGCTTGTGTACATGATGAGAAAATTGCAAACTGCCACTACCAATGCCGCATTGATTAGGAGTTGGCGATTGGTAAAGTGGAATTTCATTTTAAAGAGGAAGGGAAAAGGCATTGCCACTCCCACCACGTTGAACATGATAATCATGAGCACGTCCTCTCTCATCAAGCTATATTCGCCCATCACTTGGCTCATGGCTCCACCATAAATGCCGCTCGACATTAAAAAGATAAAGGCTATGGGCAAGTAAAGCCAAGGCTGCAAACGACGGGGTATGTAGCTATTGAACGAAGGGATACTAAATGGTCCCTGTAGCATAGGAGGTCCTGGCATTCTTATCTTACTTTACATGCTTATTCCTTAATACGTACTTTAGTCTCTACATTCAGCCCTGCACGGAGCAATGCCACTTGTTTGGCATCATTATCCTTGCTGAGGGCAATGCGAACAGGCACACGCTGTTCAACCTTTACAAAGTTGCCAGTGGCATTATCAACGGGTATCATAGAATAAGCATTGCCTGCTGCTGCCGAAAGAGCTTCGACCTTGCCACGGAACACCACGCCCGGAATGGCATCGGCAGTAAATTCTACTTGCTTACCAATAGTGATGCCATCCATCTGAGTTTCACGGTAATTGGCCACCACCCAAACGTCGTTATCATCGACAATACGTGCCAACATCTGTCCTGGCTGAACCAACTGGCCTACGTGAATATCCTTCTTACCCATCACGCCATCGCAGGTAGCCACAATAACTGTGTAAGAGAGGTTAAGGCGAGCCAAGTTGAGTTGCGCCTCGGCCACACTCTCGCCTGCACGCGAACCACCCAATTGGTGAGTCTGCACGTTCTTAACCGAAGCTGCGCTTTGCTTGCGGCTATTGGCCTGTTCGTAGCGTGCTTTGGCTGCAAGGTAGCGAGCGTAAGCATTGTCGTATTGCTGACGAGTAACAGCATCTTTCTTCATCAAGGCAGCAAAGCGATCAAAGTCTTGCTTAGCGTTCTGCATGTCTACGCGTGCCTCTTCAATGCCAGCCGCAGCCGTTTGTACATTGGTGTTGGTTGTAGTCATTGTTGCCGAAACAACCGAAGAGCCAGCCTTTGAACCACGCAACCCAGCCTCAGCCTGAGCCACTTGTAAGCGATATTCAGCGTCCTCAATAATAACAAGCGTGTCGCCCTTCTTTACATGCTGAAAATCGGTGAAACGTATTTCTTTAATAAAACCTTGTACACGGGTATTGATGGGAGTGATATGGCGGCAAACCTGTGCATCGTCGGTATATTCTACATTGCTTCCATGCACAAAATGGCTGAAGCACCAAGTTACGGCACCTGCAAGCAACAATATCACCACTACATTATATAGTCTCTTTACAATCTTCTTGTTCATTATCCTTAGTCTTTTTTTTTACAAATTAAATTTCGCCAGCCACATACTTCATGCGGTAATAGGCATACACAATGTTGATACGAGCATCAACCTCTTTAAGTTCGGCATTGAGGCGCAGGTTTGAAGCGTCTACCATGTCGGTAACAAGCGCCATTTGGTTGAGATAGCGAGAGTTCATTACCTCATAGTTTTGGCGAGCCAGTTCTACACTCTTTTGCTGCGTTTCGAGTTCTACGTAGGTTTGTTGATACTGCACATAAGCTGCTTGCACATTGTTGTTGAGCTGCTCTGTTTGCACCATGTGACTTTCTTTGGCTTGACGAGTTTCGACGGCAGCTTGCTTAATGCGCTTATTGTTCTTGAAGAGCGAGCTAAGGCTATACTTGATGCCTACACCTACATACCACACATTGAGGTTTTTGTTGATAGGTGGAAGTTCAAAAGTAATAGGACCATCAAAGTTGTCGGCAGCCACTAAAGCCACCTTAGGCAACAGTTCGCTCTTGGCTATCTTCTCTTTCTGCTCTGCTATGCGTATGGCATTTGCGCTCTGCTCTAAGAGTGGCGAACTTTGGGTGCTTGCCGTCTGCCAATGCGCCTCACCCTCCTGCTTGTAAGCCTTATCTACGATAGAGGCATCGGGCGTAATCGTTTCATCTTGGCTCATACCAAGGGTGTTGCAAAGCTGATGATTAAGGATGCTTCGGTTGTTACGAAGAGCCGTAAGACCCAGTTTGAGGCTTTCCATCTGAAGTTCGTATCTTGTAATGTCGTTCTTCAGCGCCATACCTTGCTTCTGCTTCTCTTTAATGTCGGCTATAAGCTGCTCGGTAAGCTTAATATTCTGCTCATAAACCTTTATTTGGTTATCAATCTTAAAAAGGTCGAGATACTGCCCAAGAGCCACAAAACGAGCTTGTTGGCGAGTAAGCTTAACGCCTACTTCGGCCTGACGTTTTCCTAATTCGGCAAGCCTAATGCCCGCATCAATGGCACCGCCTGCATACACCACTTGTTGTGCTTGAAATGCAAAGTTATTACCAAAGTGTGGACTTCTCAGTCCTTGCATGTTAGACATGTTGCGGTCGGTTAGGAGCGCATTGCCAATGTAGCTCAACGAGAGTTGTGCATCGAGGTCGGGCAGTCGTTTGCTCTTTGCCGATGCTATGCCAAGTTCGGCAGCTTCAACACCCGTCTTCATGGTGCGCAGACTCTTGCTGTTGGCCTCAATCTTTTCAAAAAGTTGGGCAATAGTCATGGCTTGCTGCGCATTAGCACCAATAGTGCCTCCCATCAGCAAGAGGGCTACAAATAAGTGTTTCTTAATCATCCGTTATGGTTTGTGTTATACTTTCTTCCCTTTATTAAAATTCGGGTGCAAAGGTACGGTGTTCTCCTTGACTCTTTACTTAAAATATTTCGCAGCGCATGGACTTTTTAGGAACAACAATTCCTTTATATCACATTTGTTGTGTACTTTTACAAGCTAAAAGCGAACACTAAAGCACAAACAATAAGTAGGTGTTCATGATTAATTTTGAATACCTACTTACCTACTTACAACTTTTCCTTAAAAGATATATGGATTTAGCAGAACTGAGCAGCAGACAAGAAGCAGAATTGTTAGCCACAAGTTTAGAAGCATGGCAGGAGGGGCAGCAAGTTTTAACTTACGGCGCAATACTCATTTGCCGTAAGGGTAAAGCCGTGCTGAGTGTAAACTATAAGGATTGGCAACTCTACGAGGGGGCAGTTATCACAGTGTTTCCCAACGATGTGGTAGAACTGAAAGATACAATCGGTTCGTTACAGTTTGAGATGTTAAAATACAATCCCTCCTTGCTGCGCGAAGCAAGTTTACAACTTGAACAAACCGTTTACTCTTCGCTGCGCGAAGACCGTTGCCGACAAGACACGCCCGTGGTTACAAATATTATCAACAGCATGTTCTCGCTGCTTAAGGTATATTTTGAACAATCAGAGTGCACCTGCATCTCGCAATTAGTGCTCTACCAACTAAAAGCCTTCTTTATAGGCTTTCACGAATACCTTCAGCGCAACCCTCAGTACCGCCCCGACGACATAAAATCGTATAGAGTAAGAGAGTTGTTCAACCATTTTATGATGATGCTCGAAAGAGACTACAAATCTTATCGAGACGTAAAATATTATGCATACATGATGCACATCACCCCTAAATACCTCACCAACATAGTGCGCCAAGTAACAGGGCATACACCCAAAAACATCATCGACCAATACATCATTCTGCAACTCAAAATGCAACTCAAACGCAGCAGCCAAAGCATAAAGGAAATAGCTTGGGAATACAACTTTACCGATGTAAGTTTCTTTTGCCGATATTTCAAACAGCATACTGGGCTTACACCACAACAAGTAAGGGAGAGAAATAAGTAGGCAAAATTTATTTTGTTTTTAATGCCAAATACTGCCATGATTTGTGAACTTTTATTGACATTTTAAACTTCTGAAATAGAAACGAAATGTTAATTATTTTAACATAAAGACGCTCTTTTTGTAAACAAACACCTTACACCTTATATTATAACACGTTTATAAGCATACAAGGATACGTATCCTTATACCCTAAGGATGCGTATCCTTACACCCTAAGAACACGTATCCTTACACCCTAAGGATACGTATCCTTACACCCTCAACACACGTTTATAAGAGTTGATGACTACAAAAAAGAACCGAAAGAAGCACATAACTACTTGATTTTCAATAAGTTATAAAAACGTGCCCATAAATTCAAAAAAATGGACCAACATTTACTTTGATTGATTTTTTTTGATTTATGAGCATTTGAAAGTCAAAGTCGCCAGATAAAAAGTATTCAAAAAAAATTACTGGACAGCAATATAATGAAATGAATGTAATTGTTTACTTGTATAATTAGGCCATAAATCTATTGTATTTTTTTCCATCTATCCTTCTAAATAATAAGCTATGTTACAAGTCCCGTAGGGACGACATATCAGAGGATAGGGGCTTGCCCCTATCGTATCCATTTTATTAATGTGTTGCATGACTATCCCCCTCTCACCTTGAGGGGAGAGGGGAAGCAAACCCAAGAGGTTTGCAGGGGAGTGGGGTGAAAGAATATACCCTATCATGTAAATGTTTGAAAACAATAAATACATCAACTTATCCCCTCACCCCGTCCGCACACAAAACGTGTGCGACCACCCCTCTCCCCATGAAGGGAGAGGGGGAATGTAAATGCTGCTAACTTTTTAGATAGGGGCAAGCCCCTATCCTGTGTTATATCGTCCCTTCGGGACTTACCTTATAGCTCAATTTTTCAAACAAAAATATAATGTAATAGATTACTTGTATAATCTTTTTGGTAGGGGGGCTTACTTTTGAAAAGATCCTTCTCGAAATGCCATTTTACAGGGCTTCGTGAAGGATTTTTATGCTCTTTTGAGTTTTACTAGATAGCAATATTTTTTTGGCGGCGAGAAAAAGACAGATATAATTATATCGTGATGCCTTCTAAATTAGATGAGAAACTTTTATCTTCTTATACATTTTTCCACCCAAACCTAACATAGCCATCATTGTATCCTTGATGATAAGCTCACCTTTCTGCAGCCCAGCAATTTCTGATTTTATTTCTTGGAAATCTCGACCAGAAACTCCGAATAGGTCTTTTACGATACTGTCAGAAATGCTCTGCTGCTTCATTATCAATGGATACTGGGCGTTAGCCAAGAAATCAAAGTATTTACTTTTGAAACTATCCATGTTTTGGGTGGCAAGAATAATACTTAATCCCTTGTTTCTGCCAACAGCAATAAGATTGCGCAAAGGCTGATTATCGAAGTCTAACATATAATGAGCTTCGTCAATGATAGTGAAATGACGGATCTGAACATAGTCGTCATTCACTGCCTGCTTAGGCAGTTGCTCATAGATGTTATTCAGCTTTGATATAACGAAATACACAATAGCCTTAGCGATAGGACCATCTTTCGGAAAAGCATCCATCTTTATGATGAAACATTCTTCTGTTAGATTTACGCTATCAGTATCAGCAAAAAGATTGTTGCGAACCAACTGCTTCAGAACAGATGTTACACTATCATCTTTGTCAGGATTAGCCATCTTGCCCTGGTAATGTTGCAATATCAGTGCAAACGTCACAGGCTTACCATTCGTTTTCTTATATGCGTCAACGATAGCTTCGCTTAGGCGGTTGCTCATGTTGGCACTAATACTTGCTCTTTCGATAGCACAGAGCGCATTTGCCATTTCTGTAGAATACAGATTGATTTCATTTATACTTCTTCCGCTGAAATCCTTGAACGGCGAGAAAGGCAATGGCTGTTGCACGGGGTCAAGTATGCAAGAACGGTCAACATCAAACAGAGCCAACCAACTGTTGTTAGCAAGATCAGAAAATTCACCTTTGTAGTCAAACAAAAGGAAGTTCACTGGATATGGGGTATCGGTAGACAACGAGCGCATCTGTTGTATAAGAACAGAAAGAAGGTTGGTCTTACCCGAGCCTGTAGTTCCAGCCACAAGTATTTGGGCATTAGCCACTGAGCGACCATTAATATTAAGAGTCGCTTCCATGTCGTCACCATATTCACCTATAAGAAGTTCAAGTGGCGGTATGCTATTAGATGAGCGACGACGTCCATTTTGCACAAAAAGGAACGAGTTCAAATTGTCCTCTTTCATAAGGTATTTTAAACCTCGGTACATCTCCTTTGCCACTATTCTACCTACAATAGAAGAATCTTGCCAATTTATGTAGCAGTCTTTATAGCGTAGTTTCAGCAGTGCAGAGAAAAGCGACTTATTGTTGTCCTTAGTGAAAAAACTCGGCATTATACGCACACTTGTTTTTGACAGTTGAATATCTTTCAAATCGTCAATATTTCTTTTATCAGACAAGCTAAGACTTGCAATTAGGCAAACTCGCATTACCTTGTTTAAGGTAAACACAAGCTTTTTACCACCATTCACTTGTCGTGAAAGGTTGAAGCGATGTTCCATTAACTCTTTCAAAGGCAGTATATCCTCTGTAATTCTTTCAGCCTGTCGTATGTTTTCTAAAGCTACTTCCATGTCATCAATCTTTTTTAATTGTTTAGTGGTGTGCCAAAATATCCTTCCTCAACATGAGTGCTCTGCAATTCAACATTACGCATAAGCGTGTATGTGCGTGACACAAAAGGTTCAAGCTTCGGATAATCCTTATCTTTTCTTATCTCCGATGTAGTACATAGCAAGATGGTCTGATCTGCCAGTCCAGGGAAATACTCTTCCATCAAGACATCGCGACTTTCTTCATCAAGCACACCCATCACGGTGTCAATCATCACTGGTGGATTGTAGTCGCCCAAATTACGCAGTACTTTCAGAAGGACCTGAATGAAAATCTGCTTTGACGCAGCATTTAGCTGATTAAGCGAAATTTCATTTCCTGCTTTGTGGAACAAACGTATGGTAAAGTCCTCCATAGAGTCGCTTAGCTCAACCTTTGCAATACAACCTTTGTATGAAATGAGCAGTTTGTTAAGCTGTTCTTTCATATCCTCTTCTATCTTCTTTTTCTTGCGCTTAAGCAGAGAGTCGGCAATATCTTCAAAGAGAGGTTTCAGCTTAGCAAGAGTATCAAACTTAGCATCTGGCTCCTGTTGTATCTGCACATCATACTGATGTATGCGACGTTCCAATTTCTCGATAGCAAGTTTTCTGTCATCTTGTTCCTTCTTCAAAATTTCAAGTTGACGGCTATTATCCTCATAAGCCTTGATAATCTCTCCATTGCCACTTACGAAACTACGACGGAGAATGTCAATCTGCTTCTGCTGATTGTCATAGTTTTCGATTTTCTTCTCCAAATCATAGTGCAGATCATTCAGCTGCAAGAACTCATTTACAGAGTTAGCGTTCAAGAGATTCTTAAGCGCTTCAAACTCTGTATCATCTAGAAAAGCATATTCATCTTTTTTATTGAGGCTTTCCTGCTGGTTAGCAAGGAATGACACCACCATTTCATTATCAACATTAGGAGCACATAAAGCCTTTGCTTTAAGGAACGATATGATTTTAGCAGTAACATCGCGCATCTGCTCTAACGACAGAATACCTTGTCGTTCAAGTTTCAACGCATCTTTCTGACGTATAATATCATTTATCTCATTGCTTATGCCCAACGCTAGTTTAGGGAAGAACACATTTATCTCCAGTGTGTCAACCACCTGCTTAAGCTGTTCATTGTATCGCTGTGTCAAGTCATGCGTCTGCTTGATGTCAGCCTCCAATGCCTCTATCTTCCTAGTAATTTCGGCAGAACTCTTTGCTCCCTCTTTAGCAGCATCATACTCCTCTTGTATTGAAGTCAGGTATTTGTATATCTTATCCTGCTCTTCAATATTTCGGTTTTGTTCCTCAATCATCTTGTTGCGCTGCTCACAAAGACCATCATATTCCTCAGCCTCCTTTTGCGCTTCAAGACGTCTTGATGCCCATTCCTGCTGCAAGTGCTCGGCTGCATTTTTCAAAAGGATGTATTTGTTGAAGCCCATCACGTTTTGGATATTATCCTTGATGATTTGGGCGAACACGTTTTCCTTCAGCAACTCACTCGACTGCATGGCATCAAACAAAAAATACTGCGACAATTCCTGTGGTAAGTTAGCCTTGATGATTTTGTTCACTTGCTGTTCGGCCATGGCACGTTGCTGCAAAGGCATAGCTGTGCCATATACAAACGTATTACCATTCATATTCAGCGTTACGCTTTCCACGGGCTTGTCATTGGGGTTGAGAGCATATGTGCGTCGAAGCATATACTTTTGAGTTTGCCCTAATACAACACCATCAAAAGCCAATTCAAGCATTATCTGCGGAGTTACTTTGCCTACGGCACCATTGTTCAGCAACTCCATAAAATGAGTTTTATCCTTTATTTTCAATCCGTACAGTGCGCCACAGATAGCTTCAAACAGCGTGGTTTTACCGCCACCGTTCATACCTCCAATGAGAATGATCGGCTGGTCGGGACGCACGGTGAGGTCAAGATCAAGCGACAGATAAGTTTTATAATTACTTATCTTGATACGACGTATAATCATCTGGAGTTCTCCTTTACTTTATCAGAGCAATAGCCTCTGCAATGATTGTTTGCGTGTCGGCATCACTCATTTCGATTTTGTCTACTCGCGCAGCATGAAATTTGCGCAATATGTCTTCCTTCAACCAGTAGAAGTCGACCTGATGCTTTTCGCACAAAGTGCAGATAAGCATCAAATCGTCCTGTCGGATACCATAGTTGATGAACTTTCCATCAAGTCCTTTTCCCATAGCGTACTGTTATTCTTTATAGTCAGAAGGATAGAAGCAGTCCCAATTTATAGTGTCGGTAGTGTTTTCTATCTTCAGTGGTGAATATTTCCAATTGCTGCCATCAGCGATTATCACACCGCCTTTGAGGTGTTTATCTTTGTTCTCCTCGCTTGCCATATAATCAATCAGCGCATTATGCTTTGCAGGAGCGTCAGCGTCGCTGCCAACACTCTTTGTGTCGAAGAGAAATATCTGTCCGTTCTTCATGCGGATAATGAAGTCTACATAGAACAAAGTTTTCGCTCCTGTTCCATCCACATAGCTCACGGCATAATGTTGCTTTCCGCTATCCCCATTCTTATACCACCAATCAATATACGCTGTGTTGGTTTCAAGGTAAGCCTCAAACTTACGTTCAGGAGACGAAGCATTGCGCAGTTGCACGAATGGCATGAGTGCATGATTCTTCACATCGTCAACAACAACGTTGCTGTCCTCTTTGTAAAGACGGTCTGCCGGCACCTCCCATTCATACGTTACAAACGACTTCTCCGACTTTTCCTTCTGCCTTTGGGTAAGAATATTGAGATAACGCTTAAGCGCACGCGAAATGATGTCTTCAAAACGAGAGCGGTTTTTGTGATAGAGTATCACCTTCACGGCATCCGTTTCAAACAAACCGAAGAACTGTTCCATTGCTTCCTTCAGCGCCATGCCAAGAGTAGGAATACTCACCTTTTCAAATTGGGCGCCAATAAGTCTGGCACAGAACACATTAAAAGTAGTGTTAAGTTCCTGCATGGTACGAATATACTTAGCTTTGCTGGCTGCGAGAGTCTGTCCGACTTCTCCTGTAATATTCAAGTCCTCGATAATCTCTATACCGATACTTTGCACTCTAAACTCTATCTTATCCATCACCGCACGGCGATTTTTTGATAATTGGCTCTCGTGTTCAGATCCGTCCTCCTCAGGAAGAGGCTCATAGCCATACAACTCTTCCTCGGTAAAGAGCAAAAGCTGTCTGTTTTTAATCTGCAACTGTTCCTCAAAAACCTGAATGAGCAGAGGCTGAAAGTCGCTACCAAGACGTTTACGGTCTATGGCAGGGCGTTCACAATATTCCGACTGCAACGAAACGTTGCATAGATTCTCTCTTCTTATCGCATGGATTGTAGAGAGATAATCCATATCCTCAGGTTCTATCTTTACCAGGTTTTGGCTGATGTTGGTATATACATAACCCTTGTTTAGCCTATCGTCCTGATAGAATTTCTGTTCAGGCATACGCAGAATGCGTCCTACGGTCTGAGCACCGAAAGTGAAACTCTCAATTTTACGGAAGATAAGCAACACCGCAGCACGCGGACAGTCCCAACCAAGCGCAATAGCTTGCTTGAAGAGTAATGCTTCAGTCATGTTGTCATTCTCTTCCAAACCATCCACATTCACTTTTTCACCGCTTAGCCATACCGCAAGGCGATTGTTGGTAGTGTTAATGCCGTGTATGGTGTCGAGATACAGGGTCACTTCGTCCTTAATGCTTGTATCTTCAGTGCTCATCGATTCAGAACCGTCGTTAGGCAACTGGATAAGTAGCAACGGGTTTACATTGACCCCCAAACGCTTATATGCCTCCGCAAGTTCTTTGCGTTTCTTCAGCGCCAAGCTAACAAGATGCTGTGTGAGTGACATTTCAGGAGATGTGAAGTCAAGTGCAGGATTGATGACCACACCTTCCTTTATCATCTGTTCTTCGATAACATGCTGTCGATGCACCTTTACCTTTTCTTCAGGATTAGCAGTGATAGGAGTGGCAGAGATGCGAATCTCCAGTTTCGGCATGATATTCAGCAACACCTTTTCCGACTTCTTCGCATTCCTTCCTGCAAACATGTGTTCCTCGTCTATGATAACGATGAGTGGAATTTCATGTTCTATCTGTGTACGACGGGTAAGGTCGTAGAGCGATGCACTCTGTTCGGTATCGCGAATCATAATCGCATTGTCCTTATTGATGCTCTCCCAGTTAACAAAAAGAATTTCGCCTGGATGTATGTATCCGTTGGCAGAATGATCCATATCGTCATAGACAACGGGGTGAAGTTCTCTTGTTTCGGTGAAAAACGTCTTCATCTTGAAATAACTTTGCTCATGCAGCTTGTTGGGGGCTATCCACATGAATGCCACTTCAGAGCAAGGTGCGTCAGCACGCTCTGTCAGTTCGGCACATAGGCGCATAAGCATTTCAGATGCCATGATAGTCTTACCAGCGCCAGTAGGTGCTTCAAAAACAAGGGTATGTCGCTGTCCTGCAAGTGACAGCAAGTCAATGGTTTTATCAACTAATTCTTGAACAGCCTTCTGCTGATATTTCAAAACTTTCATGCTTCGCCTCCTTCCTCATTAAAGTTGTCGTTTTCTCCAAAATCAAGTGTCTGTTGCACATTTGCTTCCGCTTCTGCCTGTGCTTTCATTTTCTGCAACGCTTCGTCAAGGAATTTGGGTTTGCGCTTGGGGAGAACTCGTTTATATGCCTCATAAATGGCAGATGGCAGTGCGCAAAGATTCACGCGTTCGGCAACATCTTCAAAATCGTCAGTGTATGGGTCGGCACCAGGCGAGAACACATACACCATAGTTTTGACGCCGTCATCCTCGCTTTGCGCCATGAGCTGTACCAATAGTGAGATGGCACGCTCCTCGTAAATCACAAGCATACGATTTCCTTGTCCGTTATCAAAATAGCGGGCAATGTTCTTGTTGATGTTCTTACCACAGAATGGCGCTTCTGTATAAACATCGTTCTTGATGCAAAGCATGTCGGTGGCGAGACGGACGAGCTGGCGCATGTTCTTTACGCTCTTGTCTCGAGAGAGGAACGTGGTGCGGTAGTAGCGGAGGTTGTTGTTGTGAAGCCCTTCAGCATCCTCACCCTTGGGTGTGGTGTAGCCTTGGATTACGCGCTTGTTGCGTTCGTAGGTGACGTTCTCGCAGATGTTGTTCTCGTTGTTGGTGACAAGGATACATTTGCGGTGTCCGCCATCTTCGGCATTGAGCTGCATCGTGGCGTGGAGGGTGGTGCCGGAGCCTGCGAAGAAGTCGAGGACGGACAAAGACTTATAATGTGGATTGGATATCTTTAAAAGATATTTTATAAGAGACAATGGCTTAGGAAATCCAAATGCCTTTTCACCAAAAATAATTGTTATATCCTTTGTTCCGTCTTGGGTCATTCCTACTTCATCATTGATGTAAGAACTAACAGTTGTATAACCAAAACGGTCTCCGGCCTTTTTCTTGTCATCTTCTTTCCAATAACGAAGTACGGGCTTAGAAATATTTAAGAAGTCATAATCTCCAGGAAAGACTATTCTATGCTCATTATAGTATGTAATAAATGTCTCTTCATTATTTGCCCAAACACGATTTGCATTTGCAGGGTATTTGTCACCATTCTTAGGATTGACTATTGTAAAATAACAATTAGGTCTCTCTATAGCAGAACGTTGAGTTGTCATGTCATGAACTCGCCAAGGTCTATTTGGAAAATCAGGAGTTTCAAAATATTTTCGAGTTTCTTTTTGGATTCCTGCTGCAAAACCTTCATTAGCGTAGCACAATACCCACTCATAATCTTGTGATAAATAATGAGGAACATCCGATTTTGCTGTTCTTTTCCTCCATGGTATTGTTGCAACAAATTTTTCACCGCCAAATATCTCATCACACAACAACTTCAGTTGTGCTTGCTCATTATCATCTATAGAGATGAAAATTACCCCCCCCGAAGAAAGTAAAGACTTCGCAATCTGAAGTCTTTTATTCATAAATGACAGCCATTTTGAATGACGATAGCCGTCCTCACGGTCTACAAAAGAATCGTTGTAGACAAAATCCTTATTGCCTGTATTGTAAGGCGGATCAATATATATCACGTCAATCTTGCCCTCGTGAGTATAAGCAAGTGTAGTGAGCGCTTCGAGGTTGTCACCCTCGATAAGTATATGGTTAGGCGCATCAGGAGCACCGCTCACGATGGCACGCTCCTGTACTTCGGTAAGAACAGGCAGTTCGTCAACAAGACGTGTTTCTATTTCTTCCGGCTTATCCTCCCACACCAAGCCATACTTCTTCTGAGAACGAAGAAGCTCAACAAGCGAAGCCTTCTCTTCGTTTGTCAAACCTTCGAGCTGTGTTATTTTTTCCGCAAGTTCGTATTTATTCATGTTCAGCGTTCTGTTTCGTTAGAAAGTAGAGAATTGTTATATCTTAGTGTCATTGAGTAAATCTTTGACATCAACTTCAAGAGCTTTAGCTATTTTGTCAAGGGTTTGCAAATCGGGTTGCGCAGTGTTTGTGCACCATTTGCTCACCATGCAAGTAGACTGTTTAAGCTGTTCAGCTAACCATTTTTCCGATTTACCTTGCTCAACAATAACTACCTTAATTCGATTTAGATTTACCATAGTTTCCAATTTATTAAATATAGAAGCAAATTTATCAAAAAAAGAATAGGACTACGAATAGCAATATTGTTTTTATTATGAAGTCGCCTAAACTTATTGCATATTGTTAAAAAAGGGAGTTATTTGCTATTTTTGTTTTACCACAAACAGAAAAAAGCAAAAAAACTCCCATATGTACAAAGTACTTGACAAAGATACAATAATTTCGGAAATTCTTCCTTATCTCTCAATAGCAAAACGTGGCTATGTGTGCAAAGCTGACATTGTAGAAGTAATCAACTGAATTCTGTACAAACTGAAGACAGGCATCCAATGGCGTTTACTTCCTATAAATGCAATGTTTAGCAATGTTGTACTCAGTAGTAAGATCGTATTTAAACAAATTGATAAGCTGAGCATCAATATGGGTGTTCAAGAAGACGACCTATTTGGATTTTAAATTATGCAAGCAACTATCATACAAAAGCTTCGGGAGCAATTCTCCTCAATGGCAATATACAAAGACCCCGCATCAACCAATAGTTTGTTTGCAGGGCGAAACCTACCCTCTTTTGTGAAAGACTTTATTCTGAAACGATATATCAATGAGGATGGAAGCGTTAATCAGGCAGGATTGACAAACTTTCTTGACATGGTTATACCGCAAAAACAGACTGAGGTAAAAGACCGTTTGGCTTCGGGCGAAGAACTGACTCTACTTACACGCTTCGTCATTTATATTGATTTGGTGAAAGGTATTCGCAGATTTGGCATACCAGATCTTAACATCAAGATAAACGAAGGACAAATACCTGAGTACGTTTACAAAAGTCATCAAGGCGAACTTGTTGATGGCGAGAAATGGGGTATTATCAAACTCTCTGTACTTCCAGATGATGAAGGGGGGAAAAACCATGTTGAAATGGTAGACTACAAGCCTTTTAAACCTTATCGCAGCGTAGATATTGACTATTTGCGAGGTGCACGGGCAGCCTTCACAGTTGAGGAGTGGATAGATGTGTTGCTATCATCTATGGAATATGAAGCTGATGGTTTTGAGACAATGACTCAGAAAATAGAATTTTTAACCCGTCTGCTTATCTTTGTTGAACCGCGCCTAAACGTTATAGAACTTGCTCCTAAAGGTACTGGTAAGTCGTTTGTATTTGGCAATCTTTCAAAATACGGATGGCTTGTAAGCGGTGGCAAAGTGACACGAGCAAAATTGTTTTACGACAAAGTGAAACAACAAAATGGCATTCTTAAGTAGGTGTTCAAAATTA
>DJEH01000146.1:16844-21719 GCA_002431845.1 Prevotellaceae bacterium UBA5903
AATTATGAACACCTACTTAAAAACCACGATTTTACTGCATTTGATGAAATACAGACCATCATTTTTCAAGAACCTGCTGAGATACAAGCAGCTCTTAAATCGTACTTAGAATCGGGAAAAACAACTATTGATAACAATGAGTTTAGTTCGGAGTGTGGACTCATAATAATGGGTAACATTCCGCTCAATGAACAACGTAGACCTTTAAACTATCAGTATTTCAATTCCTTGCCACAGTCGTTTAGAGAATCTGCTTTGCTTGACCGCTTCCATTGTTTTATTGAAGGCTGGCACTTGCCACGCATCAACAAGGGCATTATATATAAGGGCTGGACACTGAATGTGGAGTATTTCTCTGAAATTCTTCATTCGCTCCGCACACAAAACGTCTATGGGTTGCTATTCGACGAGTTGATAGCATGTGACAAAAATGCCGACACACGAGATTTTAATGCTGTGAAACGTGTTGCTGTGGCTTATATGAAACTTTTGTTTCCGCATTGGACGCATATAGAAGATGTAAATAGGGATGATTTTGACACTTATTGCTTACAACCAGCCGTTCGTCGTCGTGGCATTATAAAGGAACAATGCCATTTTATTGATGCTGAATTTAAAATAAAAATGCCAAACTTCTGGCTTAAAGATGACACGTCTACAAAAGCTTAAAGTTATTGATAACAAAGACCTTATGGACTATCTAAGAGAATGATTGATTTTGTAAAGAAGAGTTACTGACAAACTGACACAAACTTTTTTTATCTGACACGAAAGAGTTTGGCACGCTGCTTGCATTATTATGAGTGTGCTGCAAAAAGCACAACAAATAAACACAATTCTTGAATAATAATAAAAAAACAAAATACAATCATGGGAAAGATTATCGGTATTGACTTAGGTACAACTAATAGTTGCGTTTCAGTATTCGAAGGTAACGAACCAATAGTAATAGCAAATAGCGAAGGTAAGCGCACTACACCTTCTGTAGTAGCATTTGTTGAAGGCGGCGAACGCAAGGTGGGCGACCCTGCTAAGCGTCAAGCTGTAACCAACCCTCTTCGCACTATCTACTCTATCAAACGTTTCATGGGCGAAAACTACGACCAAGTGCAAAAGGAAATTGCACGTATGCCTTACAAGGTGGTACGCGGTGAAAACAACACTGCACGTGTTGAAGTAGATGGTCGCCAATACACTCCACAGGAAATCTCAGCCATGATTCTTCAGAAAATGAAGAAGACTGCCGAAGACTACCTTGGACAAGAAGTAACCGAAGCTGTCATCACAGTTCCTGCATATTTCTCAGACTCTCAGCGTCAAGCTACTAAAGAAGCTGGTCAGATTGCAGGTCTTGATGTAAAGCGTATCGTAAACGAACCAACTGCAGCAGCTCTTGCTTATGGTATTGATAAGGCCAACAAGGATATGAAGATTGCTGTATTCGACCTCGGTGGTGGTACATTCGATATCTCAATCCTTGAGTTCGGTAGCGGTGTGTTTGAGGTTCTTTCAACCAATGGTGATACTCACTTAGGTGGTGATGACTTTGACCACGTAATCATTGATTGGCTTGTTAGCGAATTTAAGAAGGAAGAAGGCGTAGACCTCTCTACCGACCCAATGGCTATGCAACGCTTGAAAGAGGCTGCTGAAAAGGCTAAGATTGAACTCTCTAGTTCAACAACTACTGATATCAACTTGCCTTACATCACCTCTGTAAACAACACAGCTAAGCACTTGGTAAAGACCCTTACACGTGCACAATTTGAACAATTGGCACACGGCTTAATCGAAGCTTGTAAAGCTCCATGCCAAGCAGCACTTCAAGGCGCAGGCCTTAGCACTTCTGACATCGACGAAGTAATCCTTGTAGGTGGTTCAACTCGTATCCCAGCCGTACAAAAACTCGTTGAAGACTTCTTTGGAAAAGCTCCTTCAAAGGGTGTTAATCCCGACGAAGTTGTAGCCGTAGGTGCAGCCATCCAAGGCGCAATCTTGAACAAAGAAAAAGGTGTAGGCGATATCGTATTGCTCGATGTAACTCCACTTTCACTCGGTATTGAAACAATGGGTGGCGTAATGACCAAACTTATTGAAGCTAACTCAACCATCCCTTGCAAAAAGAGCCAAGTATTCACCACAGCCGAAGATAACCAACCCGAAGTAACAATCCACGTACTTCAAGGTGAACGTCAGTTTGCTCGCGACAACAAGAGCATCGGTCGTTTCAACCTTGCTGGTATAGCTCCAGCACGCCGTGGTGTTCCACAAATCGAAGTAACATTTGATATCGATGCTAATGGTATCCTCAAAGTATCTGCCAAGGATAAAGCAACAGGTAAGGAACAAACCATCCGTATTGAAGCATCAAGTGGCTTGACCGAAGACGAAATCAACCGCATGAAGGCCGAAGCACAAGCAAACGCCGAAGCTGATAAGAAGGAACGCGAACGTGTTGATAAAATCAACGAAGCCGACTCTATGATCTTCCAAACCGAGAACCAACTCAAGGAACTTGGTGACAAGATACCAGCCGACAAGAAAGCTCCTATTGAAGCAGCCCTCAACAAGTTGAAAGAAGCACACAAGGCTCAAGACATTGCCGCCATCGATGCTGCCAAAACCGAACTCAACAATGCATGGCAAGCAGCAAGTGCCGACATGTACAGCCAAGCAGGTGCAGCTGGCCAACCAGGTGCTGGTGCACAAGGTGCTCAACAACAAGCTGGTCCTCAACAAGGCGCATCTTCAAATGGCAAAGACGACATTCAAGATGCCGACTTCGAGGAGGTTAAGTAAGTATAGATTTTGAATTTCTAATACATAGGAATTAGTTCAATAAATTAAAGGTACACTGCTTTTTATTATGATTAGCAATGTACCTTTTTTCGTAACTATACATCAACAATTCTAAAAATATGAATATTCTTTTGGCTTTATTGATAACGATGGCAATAATCGTTATCGGTTTCTTTATAGCTAGCTTGGCAACCATAACTTACAGTGATCCGTTTTTCGTACCTAACAGGTATGATCTTTACAGGTCGTTGAAAGAGCGTAGCGAATACAAGGGTATACCTTTTGATTACGTTGATTTTAATGATTTCTTAGAACGTCATGAGGGTATTAAAGTAGGTTCTGAGAAGTATGAAGAGCTCAAAAAAACAGGCGACTTTGTAGATCAAAAAAGTAAGGAAGTATGGCGTTATTATTGGATTGTTTGGGGCACATATGGTATAGCCATTCTATCCTCTATCTTGTATACTCTTTATTTGATTGTAGCTTGGATATTTGAGTAACGGAAAACTCTAAGTATACAGTCACTATACGTAGCAGTAATCTTAGAATTATTGCTGATCATTTTATGATAGTTTCCGCAGTATCGACAGGAGTTTCCGTAGTTGCAGATGTTGTTTACGTAATAAAGGTGAGTGTTTCCGTAGTTGTTTCCGTAGTATCAGTGGAAGTTTCCGTAGTAATTTTTTTTCTTAGTGTCTCTTCCTATCTTTAGGTAGTTCCTATTCTATCAGAATGGTACTGCCATCAACGACAGCGTAGCACCAACATACATAAACCTAATCTTTGCCCTGTCGCTTATTGGCGATATGCCCACAAACAAGGCAAGGACGAGCGACAACGCGCAGAAGCAGAGTGCCAGTAATGCTGTTCCCATAGTCCTCTTATTTTCCTGGTTCGTCTATTTCTTTTCCGTCAAGCAACCTTTTGAAATCTTCCTCTGGAGGTAGTATCTTCTTTAGCTTCTCTGGCATCACCTTGTATGTTGCAACACCCATTGGCTGGGTGTAGTCCTGAAGAAGGTACTCAACGTATGTTTTATCGGCATCACGGCAAAGCACTATTCCTACAGTCGGATTCTCATGAGGTTTGCGCTCGTCATCGTTCAGCATGCGTATATAGGCAGACAACTGGCCAAGATAGGCTGGCTTGAAAGCCCCTTTCTTCAGCTCAAATACGACAAGAAACTGCAGCTCCCTGTTGAAGAATAGCAAGTCAACCCAATGGTCATGTCCGAACTTGTCGATATGAACTTGATTGCCAATAAACGTAAAGTCCTTTCCGAACGTAAGGATGAAATTCTTTACATTAGCCACTATTGAGTTTTCTATAATCCGCTCGTCAATATCTTGTGGGTCTTGTTCGTCAAGTTCCTCTACATTGATGAAATCAAGCAAGTAATCGTCCTTGAACATGGATATTGCCTTCAGAGCGTGACGTGTTGACGGCATAGTATTGGCGAAGTTACTTGGCATCTGCGACTGGTGATGGAACAAGTCTGCCTTGAGATTGTCACGAAGGGTGTATTTGTCCCAATGCAAAGTTGCTGCTTGATGAATGTAGAATACACGCTCTTCGAGAGTCTTTGTCTTTGACAGTATCTCCATATGATGTGTGAAGCTCAGAGAAAAGAATTCGTGCCAGTCCAAATCGCCAGCCGTCGGCTGGCGATTTATATTCAGTAGAGTCAAAGTGGGTGAAATTATCTCCTTCTCAGTAAGTTGTAAATCGTCAGCCGTCGACTGGCGATTTACAGCGACGTTCCATGATTCATAAAATTGTCGCATGTTTTTAATGTTAGACACGCCAAATCCGCGCAATCCAGGCAGTTCTCTCCTAAGCTGTTCGCTAATCGTTTCAATGGCTCCTGTGCCCCAAACTCCTTTGCGTGTATTGTCAGAGACATACTTACCCACGCCATAGTATAGCGCGAGCATCTGTCGATTGACAGCCTTGGCTGCTTCCAACTAATTTTGAAGTATAGCCGACTTTATAAGTTGTACCGCTTGATTGTATTGAGTGCTTATCTTGTCCATCATCTTACATTTTCCTACAAAGTTAATCTAAAACAGGAATATT
>DJEH01000149.1:0-6066 GCA_002431845.1 Prevotellaceae bacterium UBA5903
AATTTTGAACACCTACTTATAATCATGTTCTACATTAATTGATATGAATTTTGAACACCTACTTAATAAAGAATAGGGTGAAAACTTTACGGCTTACACCCTATTCTATCGTTTTTGTTACATATTCACACAAAACATCACACGACTTTGAATACACTTTTAGAAAAACTAAATGGTTTGGTAGCACGATTTGAAGAAGTAAGCACACTTATCACCGACCCAAACGTTATAGCCGACCAACAAAGATACGTCAGACTGACAAAGGAGTATAAAGAGCTTGAAGACTTGATGAAGGCTCGTAAAGAATATGCAAATTTGTTGGGTAATCTTGAAGAGAGCAAAAACATACTCTTAAATGAATCTGACCCTGAAATGAAAGAGATGGCACGCGAAGAGGTGGCTTCGTGCGAAGCACGCATACCTTCGCTCGAAGAAGAAATCAAACTGATGCTTGTGCCTAAAGACCCTGAAGACTCAAAGAATGCTATTCTTGAAATTCGTGGTGGTACGGGAGGTGATGAAGCTGCATTGTTTGCTGGTGATTTATTCCGTATGTACTCAAAATTCTGCGAAAAGAAAGGGTGGAAAATGGAAGTGTCGAGCGCAAGCGAAGGTGCTGCAGGCGGATTTAAGGAGATTGTATGCTCTATCACTGGCACAGATGTGTACGGAACACTTAAATATGAGAGTGGCGTGCATCGCGTGCAACGCGTACCCGCTACCGAGACACAAGGCCGTGTGCACACATCGGCTGCAACCGTAGCTGTACTGCCCGAAGCCGAGGCTTTCGACGTGGTAATCAACGAAGGTGAAATTAAATGGGACACCTTCCGCTCAAGCGGTGCTGGCGGACAGAATGTCAATAAGGTGGAGTCTGGCGTTCGCTTACGTTATAATTGGAAAAATCCTAATACAGGAGAGGTAGAAGAAATACTCATTGAGTGTACCGAAACACGCGACCAACCAAAGAACAAGGAACGCGCATTGGCCAGACTGCGTACTTTTATCTACGACAAAGAACATCAAAAGTATGTAGACGACATAGCCAATCGTCGCAAAACGCTTGTCTCAACAGGCGACCGCTCTGCCAAAATCCGTACGTATAACTACCCGCAAGGACGTATTACAGACCATAGAATTAATTACACCATCTACAATCTTCAGGCATTTATGGATGGCGACATACAAGATTGCATAGACCATCTTATTGTTGCCGAAAATGCCGAACGACTGAAAGAGGCCGAAATGTAATGAAATCTACTTACTTGTTTTGCCTGCTTTGTGCTGCCGCTATGCTTAATGCTTCTTGCCATCGTAAAACCATTGAAGGCAAAGGCGAAAACGGGGCTTTTATGAAGGCCAAAACAGACGATGAATCACCAAATATAAGCCGCATATCTAACTCAGGTGAGTTGATTATTGCTACAATAAGCGGCCCCGATACCTATTTTGATTACCAAGGTCACGGCATGGGATTGCAGTATGCACTTGCCGAGGACTTTGCAAACACATTGGGTGTGGGGGTTCGCGTAGAATTGGCTACAGACAGTTTGCAATTGGTAAAGAAGTTGAAGAATGGCGAGGTAGATGTGATTGCATATCAGCTTTCTGATAAATTCTTAAAGCATAATGGCCTAAAGGCTGTTGGCGCTATTAATAAAAAGAACGGCACAGCCTGGGCTATACTCCCTAAGGCAAAGGACTTGGCAGAAGCTTTAAATGATTGGTATGGCGATGGAGTTGCTATAAAAGCTCAAAAAACAGAGAATACATGGATGAGAAATCGTACATACGTAAAACGTAGTGTGAGAGCTCCGTTTATTTCAAGAGCTAAAGGCATTATTTCTACATACGACAACTACTTTAAAACCGCTGCACGATATACTGGGTGGGACTGGAAACTGATTGCTGCTCAATGCTACCAAGAGTCGGGCTTCGACCCTAATGCTGTTTCGTGGGCAGGCGCTTCAGGCCTTATGCAAATAATGCCTGCCACAGCTCGCCAGTATGGACTGACTGAAGAAAGGCTCTTTGCACCTGCTGAGAATATTGCCGCAGCTGCTCAACATATCAGATACTTGCAACGACAATTTAGCGATATAGCAAGTGCAGAAGAGCGTATTTGCTTTGTACTTGCTGCATATAATGGCGGATTGGGACACATTAGAGATGCGCAAGCTTTGGCACGCAAGTACGGAAATGGGAGCCAAAAATGGGCTGATGTTAGCTATTATGTTCGCAATCTGAGCAATGCTCAATATTATCGCGATCCTATAGTGAAATATGGATATATGATAGGTAACGAAACTTGCAACTATGTGGCAAGTATCATGGACAGATGGCGACAATATGGTGGCAATATTCATCATATTGGCATGCCTTCTGGTAGTAGTTCATTACCTAATGTTGCCGGATCCGTAAGAGACGATAATGGGGCACAACAAAACATTCATAAACAAAACCGATATAGCAAGAAAGTAAAAATACTTTCGCCAGAGGAAATGCAGCAAGAACAATAGTTTGAACTTGTGCATAGGAGGTCTATAAATTCATTTGGTAGAATACATAAATATAAACACAGAATGAATAGAAGCACTCTATAATCCTCAACTTATTATTCATATACCATCATGATTCAAAGACTTTTATCTTTTCTTGATGCTTCGCCAGTTAATTTTCTGGCTGTAAAGAATATTGCTAACGAGTTAGAAAATAAAGGATTTAAGAGATTTAATCCCTGCGCTCCGTTAGGTAAAATAAAGGTAGGTGAAAAATTCTATGTTACGAAGAATGACTCTTCTATTTACGCCTTTCAAATAGGCCGAAAGGCTTTATCAGAGAGTGGATTTCATTTAATCTGTGCGCATTGTGACTCTCCTACCTTTCGCATTAAGCCTAAAGCTGAGATGAAATGCGAGGGTGGATTGGTTAAACTCAACACCGAGGTATATGGCGGTCCTATTCTTTCTACATGGTTTGACCGTCCGCTCACAATTGCTGGCCGAGTAATTGTAAGAACAAACGATGTGATGCATCCACAAACTCTGCTTTTGCACATCAAACGCCCATTGCTACAGATTTGTAATCTTGCCATTCATTTTAATCGACAAGTAAACGAAGGCGTAGCTATTAGTAAGCAAAAGGACGTTTTGCCAATACTCGGAACAATTACAAACCAACTTGAAGAGAATAGTTTGCTGCTTAATGCAATCGTTGAAGAGCTTAACAAGGAGCATAATGTTAAAAAAGAAGATATTTTAGACTTCGACCTTTACTTGGCAGATGCTACGCCTGCATGCACCTTTGGCATACATAACGAATTTATATCTTCAGGCAGACTTGATGACTTATCAATGTGTTATGCAGGGCTTGAAGCTATGCTGAGTGCAGAGGTTAGAGACTATACACAAGTGCTTGCCATATTCGACAATGAAGAGACTGGCTCACAAACTAAACAGGGGGCGGCAAGCCCTTTCCTTTCAAGCATGTTGAAGCGAATTGCGCTTTCACAAAAAGATAATGAAGAAGGGGTTTATAGGGCTATTGAGCAATCATTTATGATATCAGCCGACAATGCGCATGCATGGCATCCGAACTATGCAGAAAAGTACGACCCAACCAATCATCCCATGCTCGGTGGTGGACCTGTTATAAAGTTTAATGCGGCTCAAAAATATGCAAGCGATGCTGTGTCTGCATCTGTGTTTGCAAGTGTATGTAAAAAAGCAGGGGTTCCTTGCCAATACTTTGTAAATCATAGTGACGTTGCAGGCGGAAGTACCTTAGGTAATATTCTTGCTTCTTCATTGCCTTTGCGCGGTGTAGACATGGGCAATGCTATATTGGCCATGCATAGTTGTCGCGAAACTGGCAGTGCAAAAGATCATCAATATTGTGTAGAAGCATTCAAGACATTCTATAACTTGTAATGGCTTAATAAGTAGGCATTCAAAATTAAATTTATAATCATATTCTGCAATAGTTGATATAAATTTTAAGCACCTGCTTAACTCAATTTAAGCTTCTTTTGTTTATCAGTAGACATGCTATCTTAGCTAATTTATGGGTAGCGTATCTACTGATTTATTATTTTACCTCCTCAAAAATTACAATTGGTAACATATAAGTACTTAATCTAAGCAGATTGTCAAATAAAATAGCGGTTATTTTATTTCATAAAAACAAAAATAATCCACATAGAAACAATGTGTTATAAAAATAGTTTGTATATTTGCAGTGTGATAACCAAATGACATGTTTAATAGACATTCGTCAATATACAATAATCTAAATTTAAAAGCAACAAAAAACCATGTGCGGTATTGTAGCCATATTTAATATTAAAGAACAAACTCCAGAGTTACGTAAAAAAGCTCTTGAAATGAGCAAAAAGATACGTCACCGCGGTCCTGATTGGAATGGTATATATTGTGGTAAATCTGCAATTTTGTGCCATGAACGTCTGTCGATTGTAGATCCTCAAAGCGGTAAACAACCTCTTTTTGCACCAGACCATAAACAAATTCTTGCTGTAAATGGTGAAATTTATAATCACCAAGACATCAGAAAGAAGTATGCTGGCAAATATGAGTTCCAAACAGGATCGGATTGCGAAGTTTTGCTTGCGCTCTATCGCGACAAAGGCATTAACTTCTTAGAAGATTTGAATGGTATCTTTGCCTTTGCTCTTTATGATGAAGCTAATGATGATTTCCTTATTGCTCGTGACCCAATAGGTGTTATTCCACTTTACATTGGCCATGACAAAGATGGCACTGTTTATTGTGCATCTGAACTTAAAGCCCTTGAAGGATATTGTGATGAATACGAACCATTCTTGCCAGGACACTACTATCGCGGTTCAGAAGGAAAAATGGTTAAATGGTATAAGCGCGATTGGGAAGACTATGATAATGTAAAGAACAATGGTGCTTCTGTTAAAGATGTACACGATGCATTAGAGAGTGCTGTTAAAAGACAGCTTATGAGTGACGTGCCTTATGGTGTTCTATTGTCGGGCGGATTAGATAGCTCTGTTATTTCTGCTATCGCTAAGAAATATGCAGCTCGTCGCGTTGAGACTGATAACACACAAGCTGCATGGTGGCCACAATTGCACTCATTCGCAGTAGGACTAAAAGGTGCTCCAGACTTGGCTAAGGCTAAAGAAGTAGCAGACTTTATAGGAACTGTTCACCATGAAATTAACTATACTATTCAAGAGGGATTGGATGCTGTTCGCGATGTTATCTACTTTATTGAAACATACGATGTTACAACTGTAAGAGCATCTACTCCTATGTACTTATTGGCGCGCGTTATCAAGTCGATGGGTATAAAGATGGTGCTTTCGGGTGAAGGTGCTGACGAAGTGTTTGGTGGTTATCTATACTTCCACAAAGCACCAACAGCGAAGGCTTTCCACGAAGAAACTGTAAGAAAACTCTCAAAACTTTACCTCTATGACTGCTTGCGTGCAAACAAGAGTTTGTCTGCATGGGGTGTTGAAGGACGTGTTCCATTCCTTGACAAGGAATTCTTGGATGTTGCTATGCGCTTAAACCCTGAAGCAAAGATGTGTCCTGGAAAGACAATCGAAAAGAAAATTGTGCGCGAAGCCTTTGCAGATATGTTGCCCGAAGACGTTGCATGGCGTCAAAAAGAGCAATTCTCAGATGGTGTAGGTTATTCTTGGATTGACACATTGAAAGAGATAACTTCAAATGCAGTAAGTGACGAAGAAATGGCACATGCTGCTGAACGCTTCCCTATTAATACTCCAATGAACAAAGAGGAATATTACTATCGTTCTATCTTTGAAGAATACTTCCCAAGCGAAAGTGCTGCTCGTAGTGTTCCAAGCGTTCCAAGCGTAGCATGTTCTACTGCTGAAGCATTGGCATGGGATGCATCATTCAAGAATCTTAACGATCCAAGTGGTCGCGCTGTAGCTGGTGTTCACGAGGAAGCTTACGAAAACAAGTAATTAAATAATATTTGTATTTCAAAGACCAAAATCAGTTGAGACTTTTCTAAACTATATAATGTTATTTTGGTTGATCTGTC
>DJEH01000149.1:6128-6626 GCA_002431845.1 Prevotellaceae bacterium UBA5903
AAAAGTTTGTATGTCCTGCAGATAGATATAGATAATTATCTCCTTCTATTTTGCAGTTCAACTATCAAATATTAAATTTGCAAAGCATAATCATTGCCATCATAATCAATTTCATGAATAGAAAATAAATAAGAAATTTAATAGTTTTGGCACAGATTATGCTGAATAAAACTTCAAAACCTATATTACATGAGTTACGAAATACCAGCAGGGACAAACCAACTAATCAAAAGAAGTGGAGAGTTGGCCCAGCAATTTAAGTTGCTGCAAACTACATCTGTGTGCTTATTATTGAGCGCACTTGAGGACGTTTGCGTAATGAAGATTTTGAAGGCTTTGAATATCAACACCGATAAATTCAAGACTAAAGTAGAGGGCGTGCTCCAAGACAAAGGTATGCAAACAAACGTATCAACCTTGTTTGAAGAACAAGATAATACAAGTTTAAAAGAAGGCTTACCTGCCCTTGACGAAGATAGTTCGCGAATTATTAAACTG
>DJEH01000149.1:6708-11407 GCA_002431845.1 Prevotellaceae bacterium UBA5903
GGCTAAGGGAGAAAAAAATAGTTCAGAATTAATGCTTTTAGCACTAATGCACGATAGAAAAAACGAAGCCAAAGAGATACTTACAAACGAAGGCATTACCTATGAAAAGGTGCAAGGGCTAAATACCCAAAAAGAGGTTAAGAATGACTTTAGTTTTCCCAGTGAAGATGACTCGCCCTACCCTAACGAAGAAAATCCTTCACCACAGAAAAATACCAACACGTTAGATGCCAAGAAAAGCAATAGCGATACACCTATTACTGATAACTTTGGTACGGACCTTACAGCCATTGCTCAAAAGGGTGGCTTAGACCCAGTAGTTGGTAGAGAAAACGAAATTCAAAGAATTACACAAATTTTGTGTAGACGCAAAAAGAATAATCCTATCATTATTGGCGAGCCTGGAGTAGGTAAAAGCGCAATAGTTGAGGGGTTGGCTCAACGCATAGCATCACATCATGTGCCCCATTTGCTCTTTGGCAAACGCGTTATTGCTCTTGATGTAACATCGCTTGTAGCTGGAACACAATATCGTGGGCAATTTGAAGAAAGACTGCGCCGACTCATCAAGGAAGTGAAAACTCATCCAGAGATAATTCTCTTCATTGACGAAATACACACTATTATTGGTGCTGGTTCTGCACCAGGAAGTCTTGACGCTGCAAACATTCTTAAACCAGCATTGGCTCGTGGCGAAATTCAGTGTATAGGAGCCACTACTACGGGAGAGTTTAAGAAGACTATTGAGAAAGATGGTGCTTTGGACAGACGTTTTCAAAAGATTATGCTTGAGCCTACAACGTGTGACGAAACGCTAACAATACTCCATAATATAAAGTCACGTTACGAACATCATCATAATGTTAGCTACACCGAAGATGCATTAAAAGCTTGTGTTGAACTTACTAATAGGTATGTAACAGACCGCTCAATGCCTGATAAAGCTATTGATGCAATGGACGAGGCCGGAGCAAGAATGCACCTTGCAGGTGCCGAAGTGCCAAAGGCAATTGAGGATAAAGAAAAACTCATTGAAACATTAAGGAAGCAAAAGCTACAAGCAGCACAAGACCAAGACTATGAACGTGCTGCAAACCTTCGAGATGAGGTACAACAAATTACACTAGAGGTTGAAAAGCTAACGCATGATTGGCAAAATTCGCAACAAGAACATCCTGCTGAAGTTGATGAAAACATTGTTGCTGAAGTAGTGTCATTGATGAGCGGTGTTCCTGCAACACGCATTGCAACAAGCGAAAGTCAAAAACTCAAAGGTATGGCTCAAGCCCTACAAAAACGTGTTATTTCACAAGATAAAGCCATAGAACGCTTAGTAAGAGCTATTACACGTAGTCGTATCGGACTGAAAGGAAATGACCGGCCTATAGGAACGTTCATGTTTGTTGGACCAACTGGCGTTGGTAAGACTCACCTTGTAAAATGCCTTGCCGAATGGATGTTCGGCTCTAAAGATGCATTGATAAGAGTTGATATGAGCGAATATGGCGAAAAGTATAGTGTGAGCCGTTTGGTAGGAGCGCCTCCTGGATACGTTGGATATGAAGAAGGCGGACAGCTTACGGAGAAGGTACGCAGACATCCCTATTCTGTTATCCTACTTGATGAAATAGAAAAAGCACACCCAGATGTGTTCAACACTTTGCTTCAAGTAATGGATGAAGGTAGACTGACTGATGGCAATGGCACTACCGTAGACTTTAGAAACACCATTATCATTCTCACATCAAATAGCGGAACACGCCAACTCCGTGAATATGGAAATGGAATTGGTTTTGAACGTGTTCATAAAGAACTCACGAATGATGAAGCCGAGAGTGTTATATTGAATACTTTGCGCAAACAATTTGCTCCAGAGTTTCTTAACCGCTTAGACGACATTATCATGTTCAATCCTCTAAACAAAAAGAGCGCACTGCAAATTGCTGAACTTGAACTGGGTAGCCTAGTAGAACGTATGGAAACTAACGGCTACTCTCTGCAAATAAGCGATAATGCTAAGAAATATGTTGTAGAGAAAGGTTTTAACGCTCAATATGGAGCTCGCTCTCTTAAGCGTGCCATACAACAATACATTGAAGATGCTCTTTGCGACTTTATGATGGAACATGCAGAAGTCAAACATCTTGTGGTAGACATTAAGGACAATAAGGTGTTTGTATCTGAAGTTGCAACAAACTAATTGTAATTGTAAATAATACAGATAATATAATCAGAAGTCAGGGCAAAGTTTGCAATATAACTTTGCTTTGACTCTTGAAAAAAATATAAAATAACAAGCTCTATGAATTTTATTAAAACTGATATACCAGACGTTTGGATTCTAGAACCCAAAGTTTTTGAAGATGCACGTGGATATTTCATGGAAACATGGCGTGAAGAAGACTTTAATAAAAATATTGGCCACGAAGTACACTTTGTTCAAGACAATCAATCAATGTCTTCACGAGGTGTACTCCGTGGTTTGCACTTTCAAAAAGGAGCTGATTCACAAGCTAAACTTGTTCGTGTTTTGCAAGGAACAGTTGTAGATGTCGCTGTAGACCTTCGCAAGGACTCACCCACATTTGGCAAATATGTAATGGTTGAACTCTCTGCCGAAAACAAACGACAATTGTTCATTCCAAGAGGCTTTGCTCATGGATTTCAAGTACTCAGCGATACTGCAGTATTCACTTATAAGGTTGATAATCGCTATGCACCTCAATCCGAGTGTTCTATTAAGTACAATGACGAAACAATTGGCATTGATTGGCCTATTAAAGGTGACGATGTCGTATTAAGCGAAAAAGACTTGAAGCGTGCAGTAAGTTTTGAAGAAGCTGAAAAATTCTGATACCTACTTAGCTTTTTATTCTGCATATAAGTAGGCATTTAAAATTATCTACATAATTCAATCTTATCCTATTATTTTTACATTTGAAGCATTACGTGTAGCGCATAAAATGTTTGTTTTCAGTCGCATAGCTCGCTATGTTCCTTTAAACAAGCCTTTAAGCTATATCTGCATTAAGCACTTCTATATATAAAAATAATGATGAATACCTGCTTACCGAAAGAAACATAATCCCTTATTCACTCCTCTACTTTTTAATAATAACCGAAGAATGAACCATATACGCAACTTTTGCATCATTGCCCATATAGACCATGGAAAAAGCACTTTAGCCGACCGCTTGCTTGAAAAAACAAGGACCATAAAGGTAACGGAAGGCCAAATGCTTGATGATATGGATTTGGAACGTGAAAGAGGTATCACTATCAAGAGCCATGCCATACAAATGGAGTATCAGCTAAACGGAGAAACATATCGTTTGAACCTAATTGACACTCCAGGACACGTAGACTTTGCATACGAAGTGTCGCGTAGCATCGCTGCATGCGAGGGGTGCTTATTGCTTGTAGACTCAACACAAGGCGTGCAAGCTCAAACTATCTCAAATCTCTACATGGCCATAGAGCATAATCTTGAAATTATTCCCGTACTGAGCAAGTGCGATATGGTAAACTCTATGCCCGAAGAAGTAGAAGACGAGATTATAGATTTATTGGGATGTAAACGCGAAGAGATTATCCGCGCTTCAGGTAAAACTGGTGAGGGAGTAGAAGACATTTTGAAAGCAGTTATTGAAAGAATACCAGCCCCCACAGGTGATGAAAGTGCCCCATTACAAGCACTTATATTCGATTCTGTTTTCAACCCCTTCCGCGGTATAATTGCTTATTTTAAGATTGTAAATGGATGCATCCATAAAGACGAGGATGTCATCTTTGTAAATACTCAAAAAAGCTATCACGCAGACGAAGTGGGCGTACTTAAAATGGATCTTTCTCCACGCAACGAACTCCATTGTGGAGATGTTGGATACATTGTGAGTGGCATAAAAACAGCAACCGAAGTAAAAGTGGGCGATACAATTACCTCTGTAGCAAACCCTTGCAAAAAAGCTATTGAGGGCTTTGAAGAAGTAAAGCCTATGGTCTTTGCTGGTGTATACCCTATAGAAACTGAAGATTTTGAACAATTGCGTGCTAGCCTTGAAAAGCTTCAGCTAAACGATGCTTCTCTAACGTTCCAACCCGAATCTTCGGTTGCACTTGGCTTTGGTTTCCGTTGTGGTTTCCTTGGGCTTCTGCACATGGAGATTGTGCAAGAACGTCTTGATCGCGAATTTAACATGAACGTGATTACCACTGTGCCCAATGTTAGCTATCATATATATGATAAGCATGGTGAAATGAAAGAAGTACATAATCCAGCGGGCATGCCAGACCAAACAGAGATAGACCATATTGAGGAGCCATACATCAGAGCCTCTATTATTACACGCACCGAGTATATTGGGAATATCATGACGCTCTGTCTTGGCAAACGTGGAGAGCTTGTTAAACAAGAATATGTATCGGGCGATCGAGTAGAGCTCTATTATGATATGCCTTTGGCTGAGATTGTAATAGATTTTTACGACAAATTAAAAAGTATCTCTAAAGGGTATGCCTCATTCGACTACCATCCCATAGGTTTTAGGCCCTCTAAGCTTGTAAAACTCGACATCTTGCTGAATGGTGAACCCGTTGATGCTTTATCAACCCTTACACACGTTGATAACTCAGTATACTTTGGTCGTAGAATGTGTGAGAAACTAAAAGAGCTATTGCCTCGCCAACAGTTTGATATTGC
>DJEH01000149.1:11514-12010 GCA_002431845.1 Prevotellaceae bacterium UBA5903
TGCAAAATGTTACGGTGGTGATATAAGTCGTAAGCGCAAATTGCTTGAAAAGCAAAAGAGAGGTAAAAAACGTATGAAGGAAATCGGAAACGTACAAGTACCACAAAAGGCTTTCTTAGCCGTATTGAAGTTAGACTAAAACGTTTAGAACTATGCTTATAGAACTACAAGATGTTGTTTTACGACACAAGGAGCATCCAATACTTAATAATGTGAATTTTTGTGTTGATAGCAATGATTTTATATATATTGTAGGTAAAGTAGGAAGTGGAAAAAGTTCGTTGCTTAAGGCGCTTTATGGTGAACTTCCTATATTTTCTGGCAATGCAAAAATTCTTGATTTTGACCTTACAAAAATTAAGCAAAAGAATATACCCTTGTTGCGTAGACAAATAGGCATTGTGTTTCAAGATTTTCATCTATTGCGCGAGCTAACTATAGAGCAAAATCTTGATTTTGTTCTGCGTGCGACTGGCTGGAAAAAGAAAGAACGCCC
>DJEH01000149.1:12135-12386 GCA_002431845.1 Prevotellaceae bacterium UBA5903
ACAAAGGATTTGCATAGCGCGTGCATTGCTCAATCGCCCTAAGATAGTTCTTGCTGATGAACCTATCGGAAATCTTGATCCTACTACGAGCAGAGAGATTATGACTATTTTACAGTCGGTTCGTGAGCAAGGCAGTGCTGTTGTAATGGTGACTCACAATATCAACTTACTATCCGAATTTCCAGGTATTGTATATAAATGCGAGGACGAAAGCATCAGCGATGTAACCAATCAATACAATATGCCAGGAA
>DJEH01000081.1 GCA_002431845.1 Prevotellaceae bacterium UBA5903
TCTGAGGTGCCGCCTAACTTCAAATTATTAAAGTTAGTGCTATGTTTTAAAAATAATGTATATTTGTTGCTTTATTATTGAAGGTTAGCTTTTGTTGGTTATGTGATAATATCAGCAACGTGCACTATCCATAAAAAGAAAACGAACGAATGAAAAATATCTTATTATTCCTATCTGCTTTAGTTCTAAGTATGTCGTGTGGTAATAAAAAAGCACACAATATGGAAGATAATAAGCAGAATACACATTCAGTAGCAATTGCAGAACATTTTAAAATAGCTCCTCGAAGAAGTAATATAAACGTAAAAGCCCTATCGGATGGCATATATGCAGTAGCTTTCACCGCAAAGAATATTGATTGGCATACACACCAAATAAGCTGCAAAATATTTAGTAAAGATGTCTACCCAACAGATGAGATAAAGCGCATGCGCATAGGCGATACACTTGTGTACGAAGGAAAACCTATGATTGTTAAGTCTGTAAAGGAAGTTCATAAATCAGTAATGATAAATGATGGCATTGAAAATAATGGTGCAGAATTAAAGCATGATAACAAGGAGGGTGGCTATGTTGCAACGGTATGGGACGATCATGCTGTATATACAGAAGTTGGAAGTGTTAAATTGAAACTATCAAAGGCTTTTGTCTTTATAAATTGCGGAGAAAACTACACCGATCCATCAGATACAATATGTGTTAATCAGCAGCAATATTTTGACAAAATGCCCTCTTTTAGTAAGGATAATTTTTGGCCTATTAATACCGATATTGTGGTGAAAGAAGGCATTGTTACAGTCATACAAAGAAGGTGGATTCCTTAATAAATAAGCCTGCAAGCAACATAAGTGAAACTTGTGCTTGTAGGCTTATTCTATATTGTTTATTCAAATTCAACATTGAGTTTGTACTCTTCTTGGCCAAAATCTGCTGTTTCAAAATTGTCTGTCGGATTGCTCCAATCAGTTGAGAAGTTGGGACGTGAATACTCGTGTGTAAAGTTGGCCACTTCGTTGAATGCCTGTTGAAATTTTTCAAGATCTTCGCGATAAAGAAAAATTTTGTGCTTCTCAAAAACAGGGTGCATAGGGTCGCCTTGCTCCTTTAGGCGTTTGCTTTCTGTCATTGAGATGTAGAGTTCTCCCTTTCTGTCACGCTTTACGTCAATGTAATATACGCGCTTACCAGCTTTAATGGTTTTAGAATATAAAATTTCGTTGTCTACACGTTCCTTGTTTCTTTTGTATCTATTATCTTCCATGGTATGTGTGATTTAAGTGTGTTACTTTCATACCCCCAAAATTGTGCAATTTTTTTGTATTTACCAAGACTTATCAAACAAAAAAAATACAAATAAGCAAAAAGTATTAACTTTTGTTAGAAAATAGGTTCAAAAACATCCTTAAAAAAAAGAAAAATACATTTGTTGCAAAGGGTTATGGTGCTTGAAGCAAAATGTTTTGTTACCTTTGTATGCAAGTAAATTTTTCAAGAACAAACGCTTCATCTATTCTCTATTCATAAGGGTTATGTACAACGACAAAGCAGATTTTGTAGTAGCATTAGAAAGATATATCAGCGAAGAACTTCGCACATCGAAAGAGCCAGCCGAATATAATAAGGATGCTATTGAGATAGTTGATGCTCGCAATCATTACTTTCGCAATGTGGGACATCAACCTACAGACGAAGAGCAAAACATTTATGCCATAAGCGACCTTTGCTGCGTAGATGAGGACAACTTTAAAATTATTCCCAATGTGATGAAATTGCGTGCTATTGCTCGCAATTATTGGGACTAACGACATACATTATATATAATGCAACAAACTGAACAACCTCAAGAGGTGTACCATCATCAGTTGCCCATACAGATAAGATTTAACGACGTAGATCGCTATGGGCATGTTAATAATAATGCCTACTTTGCATACTACGACCTTGGCAAAGAAGAGTATTTGCGCAATGTGTTGAAAGTAGATTATAGGTCATCAGATGTGGTTCCGGTGATAGCTAATATCAATGCCGATTTCATTATGCCTATATTTTATGGCGACGACATTGTGATAGAAACTCGTGTGTCGCATGTGGGCACAAAAAGTTTTACACTAAAACAAAGAGCTATAAACAAACGTACGCAATGCGTTGTGTGTCAATGTCAAACAATTATGGTATGCTTTAATCTTAAAACGCAGCAGTCGGCCGAAATACCAGAGGCATATCGCAAAGACTTTGAGGAGTACGAAACGCTTTAGGGCAGGCCTATCGTGTTGCTCATGGCAACACCTAAAAATAGTAAGATTGATACAGTTAAACAGAAAAACAGAAAGATGCAGAAGATAGTATTTTCAAAGAATATAATCAACGAACTCGACCAGTTGTGCGACGAAATAGGTGCAGACAAAGTGTTCTTGCTTACAGATACAACTACTCACCAATTGTGCCGTCCTTTGGTAGAACAATGCAAGGCTGTGATAAATGCACAAGACATTGTGATAAAGCCAACCGATGTAAACAAAACACTCAGTTCGCTTGCAGAGGTGTGGAGTGCTTTGAGCAATGGCAAGGCCTCGCGACGTTCGCTGCTGATAAACTTAGGGGGCGGTATGGTAACTGATTTAGGTGGTTTTGCGGCTGCTACATTCAAGCGTGGCATTGATTTTATCAATATCCCAACCACCTTACTTTCGATGGTAGATGCTGCTGTAGGCGGGAAAACCGGCATAAACTTTAATGGGTTTAAAAACGAAGTTGGGGTATTTCAAGAGAGTCGTGCTGTGATTATTGATACCGACTTTTTGCGTACACTCGATGAGCCTAATCTGCGTTCGGGCTATGCCGAAATGCTTAAGCATGCGTTGCTCGAAAACGCTGATATGTGGGCAGACCACTTGAAGTTCGACCTCACACACCCCGATTATGCCCACTTGCAAACACTTGTAGAGCAGAGCATACGCTGCAAAGAGCGTATTGTAACAGAGGATCCACACGAGCATGGCATACGCAAGGCATTAAATTTAGGACACACGGTTGGTCATGCCTTCGAAAGCCTGGCACTTGAGCGCAACACCCCCATTTTGCATGGTTATGCCGTGGCTTATGGCTTGCTTTGTGAGCTTTATTTAAGTGCTGTTCACATGGGATTTCCTACCGAGCAAATGCGCCAAACTGTTAGTTTTATTCGCGACAATTATGGGGCATTCGCCTTTGATTGTAAGGACTACGAACATATATACAACACCATGTTGCACGACAAGAAAAACGTGGGCGGAGTGATTAATTTTACATTGCTTTCGGGCATTGGCCGTATCGAACTCAATCAGCATTTAAGCAAAGAAGATGTGTTTGATAGCTTCGATTTCTTTCGCGAAGCGTAGGTAAGTAGGTGTTCAAAAT
>DJEH01000145.1 GCA_002431845.1 Prevotellaceae bacterium UBA5903
CCGATAGCTAACATAGGTCATGATGCAGAACTTAGCATTGTACAAGGCAATAGGAATAAGATGAAGCAGCACTTTTTATACTTTGTGCTTAATCATCCGAGCGACCTTGTAAGTGTGAGTGATTTGTACTTGAAGTATGACCCTATTACAGACGAGTGGAAATCGGTATTCTGTGATACGATTGAGGATGGTGATAGTGCAGAGGTAGTTGCTCAAAAGGTGGAAGCGTTTAATGAGCGGATGGAAGCATTGTGCGACCAAAAGCCCGATGAGTATAAACGTTCAAAGGATGCAAAGGCAATTCCTTATAGAGTTGTGACAAACCACAATTTGAATGAGCATCAAGTGTATGTAAAGGTGCTTGGTAAGGATTATGTATTGACTATCAACGGCAACCCAGAAGCGGCACAAGCATTGAATGGATTGACTAATCCCGAAATTAATCAAGCACCTCAAGCTAAAATTATAAGATGGTTAAATAACGGACTTTCTCAATTGTACACAGCAAAGAATGCCGTGTTTACTGCAACGAACTTTAGTAGAGATGCAATCTTTGCTAATACAATGGTATGGGCGAAAGAGAGCAAGGGGTATGCAATAAAGTTCCATATAAACTTTGCTAAGGCTACAATAATGATGGGTAGACTTATGTATCTTGGTAGCAAGTTTAAACTTGATGATAAGAATGAAATGCAGAGATACTACAAGGAGTTTGTTGCGAATGGCGGTAAGACTGGGTACACCTTTATGCACACTATAAACGACTACAAGAACGAGATAGCGAAGATGCTTGTTCAGAGCCACAGAGGATATTTAAATCCTTTGGAATGGGCGAGAGGCTTAAATACTCTTGTTTGTTTAATGACGGAAGGAAGCGAGAACATTAGCCGTTTTTCGGCTTACATGACGAGCCGTCAGATGGGGCGCAGTATTGAAAGAAGTATATGGGATGCTAAGGAGATAACCGTAAACTTTAACAAAAAGGGTGCAGGACATAGAGCAGCAGGAAAGTTTGAAAAAGGTAATAGGTTAAATTATCTACAAGCAGGTTTATCTTCTACTGCAAGAGGTGGTTTTGTATTTTGGAATGCAGGTATACAAGCACTAAGTAATATAAGCAGAACGTTTATAAAAAATAAGGCTAAGACGTTGGCAGCGTTTGCAGGATACTTTGCAATGGGTGCAATACTTCCCGCAATGATAGGTGGAGCATTAGCTGCAGGTGGTGGCGATGATGATTATTTCAACTTGCCCGAGTTTGTTAGAAGAAATAATATTTGCATTAAGACAGCGAGAGGATGGATAGTTATACCATTGCCAATTGAACTAAGAGCGTTTTATGGTTTAGGCGAACTTGCTTATTGTGCGATGAGTGGCAGAGAGAAATACACCAAAGAAGAACTTGCTATAAAGATATTGCAACAGATGACGCAAGTATTGCCTATAGACCCATTGGAGGGTGGCGGAGGATTTAATGTTTTTATTCCGTCTGTATTAAAACCTTTGACCGAGGTTGCATTCAATGTGGATTGGACAGGGAAACCAATCTACAAAGAAGATAAGTATAACCAAGGTATTCCCGAATGGCAAAAAGTGTATAAGGGTACAAGCCCGACACTTATAGCACTTGCACAATTTACAAGCGAGCATACCAAAAGACATGACTATGATGCAGCTGGATGGGCTGACTTTAATCCAGCTAAGGTGCAACACATTCTTGAAGGATATTTAGGTGGTGTGTATAAGGTAGGTAGTCAGCTATTAACGATCTTTGAACAAGTGATAGGCGATAAGGACGTTGATATAAGAAATGTTCCGTTTGGTTCGTCTTTCTTTAAGACCGCAGATGACAGAACGAAGTATAGTGCCATTCAGCGTAAGTACTTTGATTATATGAACGAGGCGGAACGTAATTATCACACGCTGAAAGAGCATGAGGAAAAAGCCAAAGATGGAGATATTCTTGAAGAAGCAAGATATTATGACATGTTGAATAGTGAAGATGGTGCAAGGATAGAAATCTACAAAGAGTACAAGAATGATATTAAGGAGATAAGAGATAAGATGAAAGAAGAAAATCCCGACACGCCCGAATACGAAGAGTTGAATAAAGAGTTGATGGATAAGTATAGCGAGGTGGTTCAAATGATGGATGCCACAAGAAATTAAAGTTATGGTAAACGAATGGCATAAAGGACCTATATTTGTATAATAACGGAAGGCTAAATCACCCATAGGAAGATGTGGTGGTTTAGCCTTATATAAAAAGACACGTATGAAGAAAAGACTTATACCCATGAGCCGTGCAACAATGCGGAGCGACAAGGAATTGGAAGATATGGACTCTGTGAAGTATGCAAGGCTTGAGCGTGGTGATAGACGAGCTATGGATATACTTTTGGAAGCACAAAAGTATTGGGATAGCATGAGCCACTTTAGGAAAGACAGAGAGCGTAACAAGCGTTATGTGTATGGAGACCAATGGGGTGATATGATACCTGTTGGTGAGAAGTGTGGTTGCAAGAAGTACATGAAAGAGGAAGACTACATTATGAAACAAGGTAATATTCCTTTGAAGAACAACCACATGAGGCGCATCATAAAGAGTGTGTTGGGTGTGTATCGCTCGCAAGATAAAGAACCTATCTGTAATGCACGTGATAGAGATGAACAAAAGATAGGTGAAACGATGAGTACGATACTGCAATGTAATATGCAGTTGAATAGAATGAGCGAGGTGTATGCAAGAACGTTTGAGGATTTTTTGATAGGTGGTTTTATTGTTCATCGGAAATGGTATGGTTGGCGCAACGAGAAGTTAGATTGTTGGACGGACTATGTGAACCCAAACAATTTTTTTATAGACAACAACATGCGTGACTTTAGAGGTTGGGATGTTAGTTTTTTGGGTGAGATACATGATATTAGTTTTGACATGGTTTGCCAACAATTTGCACAAAATGCGGATGATTATAAGTGGTTGAAAGATATATACTCGCTCTCGCACAAGCGCAATTTTTTGGGTAATAACGTTCAAGAGTTTGGCTATACGCGACCACAGAACTATGATTTTCTACTTACGGATGATATAAACCGATGCCGTGTTATAGAGGTTTGGCGCAAGGAAACAAGACCGAGATTTCGTTGTCATGACTACAACAATGGTGATGTGTTTAAGATAAATGAAGAGGACTATGACGAGTTTGTGACGCAAGAAAATGAGAAGCGCATGGCACAAGGACTTGCAGCAGGAATGAGTGAAGAAGATGTACCATTAATTAAGGCTGAATGGTTTATAGATAGTTATTGGTACTATTATTTTCTATCCCCATTTGGGCATATCCTTGCAGAGGGTGAAACCCCTTATCAACACAAGCAGCATCCGTATGTGTTTAAGGCTTATCCTTACATAGATGGAGAGATACATGCGTTTGCCTCAGACTTTATAGACCAGCAACGATACGTGAACCGATTGGTAATATTGTACGATTGGATAATGAGAGCAAGTGCAAAGGGTGTGTTGCTTATACCAGATGATTGTGTACCCGATGGAATGTCGCCAAATGATTTTGCTTCGGAGTGGACAAAGTTTAATGGTGTGGTATTTTATACCCCGAGTAAGAGCGGTGTGATGCCACAACAAGTATCAAGTAATTCAACGAACATAGGTATAAGTGAATTGCTGAATATTCAGTTGAAGTTCTTTGAAGACATATCTGGTGTGAATGGACCATTGCAAGGGAAGCCTGGATTTAGCGGTATGAGTAATGCACTCTATACACAACAGACACAGAATGCAACAATGAGTTTGCTTGATGTATTGGAGATATTCTCAATGTTTGTAAAGGATGCAGCGTATAAGGATGTGAAGAACATGCAGCAGTTCTATGATAGTAAGCGTGTGTTTAACATAGCTGGTAGCAGTGGTTCACAAATTGTGTATGACCCTAAGAAGATTAGAGATGTAGAGTTTGATTTGGATATTAGTGAAAGCACGACATCGCCCGTATACAGACAAGTACAGAATGAGTTCTTGATGGAGATATGGAAGAGTGGACAAATCAGTTTGGAACAATTGTTGGAGCAAGGTAGTTTCCCATTTGCAGATAATCTGTTGCAGAGCATTAGAAGCCAAAAGGAAGATTTGCAGAACGGCAAAATACCTGAAGGACTATCACCACAATTGCAGCAACAAGTTCAGCAAGGAGCGAACCAACAAGCGGTTGAGCAAGCGTATAATGCAATAAAAGGTTAGGCTTAATGGTTGAGTTAATTAGAATAGGTCAGTCCTTTGTGCGTGTTAATGTTGGTAATGATATAACCATATATGACTCGTACAAAGTGACTTCGGCAAAAGACATGAGAAGCATTATAGACTATATCTATAGCAAGTATCTTAGTGAAAGAAATCACAACAGAAGAAAGTTTGATATGGTGAATGAGTGGCGCACTCATAATTTAATTTATGCTTTAGGTATGTTTAGGGAACACACCAAAGATGTAAACTTTGAATATAGGCAATGTTTGATACTTAAGATAATTTATTGTATTTTTAGTGCAATGTATTTGCGTTAATATAAATAATATGATAGGAAGTCATAATAGTGGAACAGGTGAACCGAGCAAGAATTGGTATCACAAGTTATTGATACCTTTTGCGAGGTGCCAAAGGTATAGTATTAGAGAACAATTAGTACATGGTAGTGAGCTATTTGATTTGAGGGTACGTAAATGTGGTAATAGCTACGTATTATGTCATGGCTTATGGCAATCAAAGAGTACATGGAATGATGCCCTTTGGGAAATAGATAGCTATGGTGCTTTAACGCATTGTAAATATAAGGTGCTTATAACTTACGAGGGAAAGCTAAGCGAGGTGTTGGCTGATAACTTTAGAGATATAGTAAAGAGTAAAGTAGCAAGGTATGAACATATAAGTCTTGTGCAGATAGCCGTAAAGAAACCTAAGTGGAGAGTGTTGTATAGCGATAATGTGACGGATGTAAAGCAAGGTTTTATGTGTTTAGACTTTCATTCATGGCATACCTTGCTACCTATTCCGTGGTTGTGGAGTAAGTTCTATAAAAAGAAAGATGATAGTAAGAAAACTTATACTTTAGTTGATTTTCTATGAAAAGAATAGTGAGCTATCCCTAAAATTAGAGGTGGCTCACTATTTGTTATTACGTAAAATCGTATTTAGAACGGAACGAGATGGTGGTAACAAATTTGAATGTTACCATGTTGTCAATTTCGGCTTTATGCTTTAGTGCTTGTTCTTTACTAAGGAAAATATAAGAACAGATGTCACACTTGCTTGTGCCTTGTGTATTGACTATATTGGCATAGTATTTATGTCCAAAGAGATAGTCTAAGACTGCGTTAAGAACTTTCATTGTTTGTTGCTGTTTAAGTATTTATCTAATTCGCTTCTATCAAAGATGAGAACTTTGCCATTTGGCTTGCGTGCTTTAATCCTTTTGTCGGAAACAAGTTTATATACTGTTTGAATGGCAAGTCCGAGATAGTTTGCTGCTTCATTTGCAGTGAAGTATTGCTTATTGAGATAGTCTAATTTTTTTAGAACCATCTCTGCAATTTTATTTAATTCTTTCTCTGTCATATGCTTCAAGTGCTTGTTGAAGTACTTGCTTGCTATTAGCTGCTTGTGAAAAGATTTCTATTTGCTCTTTATTTGAGAAAGATGCGAGTAGATTAACAATGATATAATTAGCATCCTCGTATTCTAGTTGTTCAAAGATGTCGTATATCAGTTCTTCAACGTTAATATTAGCCTTTATCATAGTCAAGTTCTTCTATTAGTTGTTCGTAAGATATGGTGATCCCAACCAAACGCTGTGTAACACGTGTAACAGGAAGATAGAACTTATAGCGTGATGAACAGAACAATCCGTCCTCATCATAT
>DJEH01000140.1 GCA_002431845.1 Prevotellaceae bacterium UBA5903
ACAGAAAATTTCAAAAAAAATTAAGATGAATAAAATATTGGGGATTGGCAATGCCCTTGTTGATATGCTTGTACAAGTAGATAACGACTTAATTCTTAACGAGTTAGACCTTCCGAAAGGCTCTATGCAACTTATCAATACCGAAAGATACCTACAAGTACAAAACAGATTTAAAAATTTAAATCCGCAACGCACCACAGGCGGTTCAGCCTGCAACACGATATTGGCCATTGCTAATTTAGGTGGTGAACCTGGGCTTATTGGCAAAGTGGGATGCGACGAAACTGCTACCTTTTTTGCCAACAATTGCAAAGAGCATGGTATAGCCGCATGCTTGCTCAAAGACTTAGAGTTGCCCACTGGGGTTGCCTCAACCATTATTTCACCCGACGGCCAACGCACTTTTGGCACTTATTTGGGCGCTGCTGCCAATCTTCAACCAGGCGACATTCAAGCCGAATGGTTTGATGGTTACAAATACTTCTACATAGAGGGCTATTTGGTGCAAAACCATGCGCTTATACGCCGTGCTGTAGAGCTGGCTCACGAGGCTGGCCTAAAGGTGTGTATAGACCTTGCAAGTTATAATATTGTGCAAGAGGACAAGGATTTCTTTGAAGAACTCTTGCAACAAACCGACATTGTGTTTGCCAACGAACAAGAGGCTTATGCTTTTACAGGATGCAACGATGCGCAAAAAAACGTGGAAACATTGGCCAATATTTGTGGCATAGCTATTGTTAAGATTGGCAAGAAAGGTGTGCTTGTAAGATGTGGCAATAAACAAGTGCAATGCCCCGCCCGCGAGGTAGAACATGTGGTAGACACTACTGCTGCAGGCGATTACTTTTCAGCAGGCTTTTTGTATGCCCTTTCACAGGGCAAAGACCTCTTGGCATGTGCACAATTGGGGTCGCTCTTAGCAGGACACATTATTGAGGTGGTAGGCACAGCTCTTTCGCCAAGCACATGGGCACAAATTAAAGAGCAACTCTAAAGGACGCATAGGCCTATCTACCCCCTCCTCCCCCCTACTCTCGGCATTTATATACTTCATGCAATGAAACGATTAATCTACCTATTGGCGCTAACAGTTTTATGCGCACAACCGACTATAAAGGCGCAAACTGTTAATCATAATTTTGAAGTGGCTAAGAATCTTGACATCTTCAATGCGCTCTATCGCGACCTCGACTTATACTATGTTGATACGCTCGATGCATCAAAAAACATTAGCAACGCGGCACAATATATGCTTGAAATGTTAGACCCTTACACCGAATACTACGCCGAGCAAAACACCGACGACCTTAAACAACTTACCACGGGTAAGTATGCGGGTATTGGCGTTCTTACGCATTATCGGCCCGACCTTAAACGGTGTGTTGTGGCCAAGGCTTTTGCCAACATGCCCGCAGCATTGGCAGGGGTACAGACGGGCGATGTTATTGTGGGCATAGATGGTCGTAACATCGAACCATGCACATCTGCTGACAACGAGGTGCAAAGCCAATATGCCACTGACATCAGTGCTAAGATGCGAGGCGAAGCTGGCACTACCTTTGAGCTAAAGGTGCAACGCCCCTACACCGACAAGATACACACTTTTAAGATTACGCGCCGCAACATTGTACGCCCTAGCGTTACGCTCTCTGCCATGGCTGCCGACAGCGTGGGCTACATTAAACTTTCGCAGTTTATTGAGGGCACAAGCAATGAAATACGCCGCGCCCTGGTTGAACTGAAACAACAGGGTGCTCGCAAGCTTATACTCGACCTACGCGACAACCCTGGTGGAGTGCTCGAAGAGGCTGTAAAAACGGTTAATCTGTTCATACCACGTGGGCGCGAAGTGGTGAGCACGCGCAGCAAGGTAAAGGAACTGAACCACACCTATCGCACAACGCTCGATGCTCAAGACACCGATCTACCCATTGTTGTGCTGACTAACGGCGGGTCGGCATCGGCAGCAGAGATTACCAGCGGTGCACTGCAAGACTACGACCGCGCTGTTATTATGGGGCAACGCACCTATGGCAAGGGATTGGTGCAGCAAAGTCGCGAACTGCCTTATAAGGCTATTCTTAAGCTCACCACGGGGCGCTACTACATACCCTCGGGCAGATGCGTACAAGCCTACAAGTTTAAGGACGGAGAACCTATACATTTGGCCGACTCGCTGAGCCATGAGTTTCACACAGCCAACGGACGCATTGTGCGCGATGGGGGTGGCATCACGCCCGACATTGTGCTAAAGGCGGATAGTTTGCCCAATTTGTTGCTATATATTGAAAACAGCAATCAGCTATTTGATTATTGCGTTCAATACCACAACTCACACCGCCATATTGCCCCTGCCACAGCCTTTAGGCTCAGCGAGGGGGAGTATGCCGACTTTTGTGCTTATATGAAAACAAACAAGTTTAGCTACGACCGTCAGAGTCTGCGCCTGCTTAAAACGCTACGCCAAGTGGCAAGTTTTGAAGGCTACGACCAACAAGCCAGTGCCGAGCTTGATGCGCTTGAAAAAAAATTGCAGCACAACGAAGACTACGACTTTAAACATTGGGAGGGCGAAATACGCAAAATTGTTGAAGGGGCTATCGTCGAGAACTACTACTACGAGAGTGGACATGAAAACTACAATCTGATTAATGATAAAGAAGTGGAGCAAGCCGTAAAACTATTGAACAATCGCTATCAGATGCATAAAATTTTGAGCGGCGAACCCGACGCATAAAAACGCTCAAAGTTGCTAAAGCAAACGCTCAAGAATTGAAAAAAAACAATGACAACATTTGTTGATTGAATTTTTTCAATTCTTGAGCGTTTTTGTATTTGATTGATAATCAACCATTTATAAAATTACAAAAATTTGCTACCTATGCAAATGTCCTAAGGATACGTATCCTTACATGCTAAGGATACGTATCCTTAGACCATAAGGATACGCATCCTTATGAAAAAGGATGCTTTTACTGCCCATTTTTGCCTCCGAAACTGTTAAAATCATTAACATTTCCATTCTATTTTGAACTTTCAGAATGTCAAAAATAGTTCACAAATTGAGTGGGTAAAAAGCGTCTATAATAGGTCTTTACTAATTAGTTTTTTATACCTATTTTACTACTCTTCTGCATGCATTCCGCAATCAGCAAGTAGCTTGATAGCATCCACATATTGGGCAATGCCTACTGCCACCTCTTTGGCTGCTTTCATGGCGAGCACAACCGTTTGCGGACGGTGCACCACATCGCCACCAGCAAATACGCCACGACGAGTGGTCATGCCCATCGGACGATCGCCAACCACCACATAGCCTTTCTCGTCTACCTCAATGCCCTTGGTAGAATCAACTATACGGCTTGCTGGACGCGAACCGATGGCAAGGAACACACGATCGAAGTCTGCCGTACGCTCGCCATCGGGAGTTGAAAGGCGGATAGCCCTTACACGGCCCTTTTCGTTGCCTAAGAACTCAATAGAATTGGTTTGCCACATAAAGTTTACGCCCTCTTTCACTGCATCCTCATACTCGCTCTGTATGGCAGGCATTTCGGCTTGTGTGCGACGATAAATAACCGTTACATCGGCTCCCAAACGGCGTGCCGTGCGGGCAGCATCCATGGCCACATTGCCACCGCCAATCACGGCTACTTTATCGCCCTTGCGCAAAGGCACCATCTCATAAGGCATAGCTCCTTCAACGTAGGCATTTACGTTGTGCAAAAAGTCGGTAGACTGCGTTACACGGCGCAAATTGGATCCTGGTATGTTTAGGTTCTG
>DJEH01000099.1 GCA_002431845.1 Prevotellaceae bacterium UBA5903
CTCGCGCAAAAAGATGAAATATTTATTTATCAAATCAAAGTAGTAGATGGATATACAGAAAAAACGCTCGAAAAAGCTCATGTTTCTGTAATGGAGGCAGATAGCACAACCTTGTTGGTAGACTCCTTGCAAAGACGATACATGCTTTATGATGATAAATTGACCTGTGTGGGATTTCAAGGATACATACCTCGTAGAGAAAAAATTGTATTACGTGCTCAGTGCAAGGGATACGAAACACAATACTTGGCATGGTCATTACCTAAAAGCAGATCGGTTACTCGTGTACAAGCTACAAGAGGCATCTATCTATGGCAAGAGTTAGAAAAAGATTTGGGCGAGGCTTCTGTGACAGCTTCACGCATTCTGATGGTGATGAAGGGCGATACCATAGAATATAATGCAGCAGCATTTCGCATGCATGAGGGATCTATGCTCGACAATCTGATACGCGCTCTTCCTGGTGTAAAACTTGATGACAATGGTAGAATTACGGTAAATGGTGAATATGTCAAAAACCTACTTGTAAATGGACGTGATTTCTTTGACGGAGACCCCAAAATAGCTCTCCGTAATTTACCCGCATATACAGTAAACAAGATAAAAGTATATCGCTATTCGGATAAAAGGAAATATCGCAACAATAACCAACCACTTTCTGAAGAAGAAAAACGAAAGGATCCATTGGTGATGGACGTAGCCTTGAAACGCGAATATGCACAAGGGTGGATAAGCAATTACGAAATAGGAAGTGGTAGTACACTGAAATCTCCTTTCGATGCTAAATGGTTAGGGCGTCTTTTTGCTCTCCGCTACACCAATCACTCTTCCTTGGGCTTTTATGCTGCAGTCAATAATGTTAACGATGACGCTTCCCCTGGTAGCAAAGGCGAATGGAGTAAAACAGAAGACATATCTAGTGGGGAAAGGAAAAATTATACTGCAGGCATCAACTTTTCTTTAACCCCTAAAGATTCTCCATTTAAATTCACATCTTCATTAACAGCTGAACGAAAAACGTCACTTTTTAAAAATCAAGATATTGGGGAGACCTTTTACAACAATAGCCATACCTCTTACCTATCGAATGATATAAGCAATAGCTATTCGACCAATCTTAGATGGAAAGCGGATTTAACGAAACATTGTCAAGGCGGATTTTCATCTTATAATTTAGAGGCAAGCTACGATTACACAAAAAATAAAAGTCAAACTCATCATATCAATCAACAAGCGCAAATGCAAAGCGATCTTGATACACTCTACACTCGCATTCTATGGGGAAATGCACATAAGAAAAAATGGGCAGCGTCTCTAAATTTATGTAAGTGGATAACGACAAGCAAAAATCACGACTTTGATTTTTTTGCAAATTTTAGTTTTAACAAATACAACAACACCAATAGTTTGCAAGACAGACTGCTATATAAACAACAAAAAGGCAGTAATCTCATAGAACAAAGGAACTATAAGTTACCAACATTTAACTATAAATATTATGTCAGAGCAGCGCATAGCAAGTACATATACAAAAAAACATTTAGATTTCACACAAGTAGCGACTTAGAATATCAGCAAGAATTCCACTCTGGACATCAAGATTTGTATAGAAGCGAAGATGACTGGCTTGCACCATCTGCAGCAGAAATATCATGGATAATAGATGAAGGAAATTCCTACCATACTACACGTATGGAACGATTCATCTATTTTTCGCAAAACCTATCGGCAACTTATAAAAACTTCGGAATAGGTCTCTCTGGGGAATATAACGTTTATTTTCGTCGCATCAGAGATTTACGTGCCAATAAAACACAAGAGAAAAAGGCAAATAATAACTTCATTAACAACCCAAATGTATCTCTAAGTTGGGCTAAAGGAAAGCAAAGCATCAATTTATATGGTAGCATAAGAAAGGAACTACCAGAGCTTACCTATTTACTTGATGTGATTGATACAAGCAATCCTCTGTTCAAAAACGAAGGTAATCCACTACTAAAATTGACCAAACGGTACAGGGTTGAAGCAAACTATCAGTACCAAGAGCAAAATGATTACATGCGCCTTGCCAAACTTAACTTTGGTTATTCAGAATGGGAAAATAGCGTTAGTTATGCGCGGTTTTACAACCGCACAAATGGTATAACTACCATGCGCCCAATGAACATAAGCGGTACATGGCAAACATGGGCTAAAGCTGATTATAGTGGATTAATGGGCAAAATGAAGAGTTGGAATATAAGCAACTCTTTCAAATTCAATCTCATGCACAATCTTGATTATGCAACCGACGATATGAATGAAATGCCATCAAAATCTGCTGTAGACAACATCAACGTTAGCAACAACATGCGCATTGACTATCGAGTTAAAGAAATGCGAGTTGGAGCGAAAGTAGACGTATTTTGGACCAAGCAAAAAAGCATACAGAAGCGTTTTGCAGACAACTCATTTACACAGTTTAACTATGGTATAACGCTTTCTACACCTATTTTCTGGAACATCAATTTTGCTACCGACATCATGGCATACTATAAACGTGGCTATAACGATGCTTCAATGAATACTACTAATTGGGTATGGAATGCAGAGATTTCTCGGCCATTCGGAAAAAAGAAACAATGGATTATCAAAGCCGTTGGATTTGACATTTTACACAAAATACCCAACGTCAGCAGGTCTGTCAATGCACAAGGTTGGACAGAATCGAGATATAATACCAAGCCCTCGTATGCCATGCTTACCATTACCTATAGGCTTGACATAAAACCTAAGCAATTAAGCAAGAAATAACCCATTGGCAGAATTAATTTAGGGCTATTCAGTTAATGCTTAGGTTCAAATAAGAATTTATACTGATAAAATATGAGAAAAAGGTATATACTATATAAAATTTGCCAATGAGCAAAGAAACAGAGGCATCAATAATGCCACTCTGTTAGCAGCACTCCGTCTATGCCTCTGTTTCCTCGTAAATGGTAAGAAAAACCATTCTTTACTTCTTTTTAGGTTTCAAGTCCAATCGATATACAATGTGTAATGTTGCATACGATGGAATGGTATTATACCATGTTTCAGTTCGCCCTTGTGCATTCACCGTACGGCGAATTGTTGATATTTGGTGCAAAAGGTCAAATCCATTTGCTTTGATTACCCACTGTTTGCGCTTTCCTAATGCCTTTGAAAGCGATGCGTTCCATACCCAATTGGTTGTATTCATAGATGCTTCATTATAACCTCGACGGCAATATACCATTAAGTCGGTATCAAAATCTATGCCCCAAACGAGCGGAGAGGTAAATGAGATTCCATAATTGAAATCAGTATAAGAAAACTTATCAAACGTATGTTGCTCGCTTCGCATCTGTACCCAATTAACTTCAACCTTTCCCGCCATTGTTACATTTTTAATGCGATATGAGAGGCGTAATTTGTGCTCTTGTATCAAGCTATTTACAGATAAGATTTGCTGTGCACTTGTGCTTTCTGTTGTATATTCATTGCTATGTTGATATTGTAGCGATGCATTATAATTCCACTCAAGTCCCTTGGGCATATTCCCGAGGCGAGCACCCCAAAACATAGAAGCCTGCCAATTGCCATTTATATTTTGTGGTTTGTAAATAGTTATACCTGTATGATCGTCATAAATACGCGCGCGACTTATGCTGTTATCCATCTTACAATAACTTGCACCTACCGAAAAGCTTCGGTTTGTTGGTTTCCACTTCTGATAGTAATATCCGATATTGGCATTATAAGTCCGTTCGGGTTTGAGAGAACTATTACCATAATACTTTACCATTGGATCTGTTTCGTCTCGCACATCAAGCAAATAATTCAAGTTTGGAAGTGTATTTCTTATATCAGCTCTTATCTCTAACTTATTTCCTTCTCCATTTACTATACTTCCCAATGCAAGTGATAGTATAGGATTAAAGACAATATCACTCTTTTCATATTCTTTATTTTCTGCATTGCGATAATCCCTAATGCGCCTACGATGGAACTGCATATCTGGAGTTAAATTCAAACTGAATTTCTTCCAGTTGAAAAAAAACAGGGGACTGACTTTGTTTACAAGCTCCAAACGAGTTGTATGATAGCTATTTTGTTGGTCTAATGCCCACTCTATAGCATCATTGCCTGAAGGAGTAAGCGAATTATTATTGTACATCAAATCTTGGTGCCCAGAATTGAAATTCTGTGTAAAACTATAATTTAAGAAAAACATCAATCTCCTATTTGAATTTTTAAATAAATAGGGTGAATAATAAGTAGCAGATAAATCATAATGGTAGTCAAATGTAGGGCGATTAGCGTCTTTTGTTGTTTCATAATCATTTGCTTCATATTGCTTATATCTAACGACATCGGTCCATGCATTCTTATACTCTGTTTTATTGTAAGAAAAATTAAAATCATATCCTATTCTACCAGCTTCACCCAAATGCACACCAATATAATCATTGGCACCAATACTTACTCCCCACTTATCTTCACGACGTTGGTCGTACCGGCAACGATTATAAAGTGTATCTAAAGCAGTTCGTATGGTTATAGCTTGCATCTGCGATGATGTATTGACTCCACGTTCCTTGTTATGTGTATAGTATGCACTTGGAGTCAAAGTTATATTTGCAAAATTCGTTTTAATAAACATATCAGAGTTCCAACGCAAGTCCGTTTTCGTCTGCTTTTCATTCGATATTGAAGTTGAAAATACGTTTCCCTCATTATAAAAGTTTTCAATCGTATTTTTTTCACTATTAAATGTTTCTTGACGTAGTAACTGCAATGATGTATTAAATCTAATCCGCTCATTTTTAGGATAAATAGAAAAGTTTAACCCACCCATATAAGTTTTTTTCTCACCTGTGGATGGATCTGTTTTGCGCCACTCACCTTTGCCTCCTGGATTTGAAGATTCATTTAGATTATTGGCATTTGCATACAAAGCAATTGACGAATGGTTTGTATAACGCATAGCAAATAATCGACCAAGCCATTTGGTGTCCCAACCACCTTGCAGATTGCTACCACCTGCCACTTCGTAATTTGAAATCCACCCTTGAGCATATTCTCTTTTTAGCCCTACATCCATTATTAGAGGGTCATTTTCCTTTTCTGCTTGACTGCGTGGGTCTTCTTTTTTAGAATCTGTATATGGACTTTTATGGAACACACGAATTTTGTTCACTGCATATGCAGGCAAATTGCTCAAAGCTATTTTAGGATCACCTCGAAAAAAATCACGCCCATTAACTGTAAGGCAACTTACTAACTTGCCATTTACCTTGATTTGTCCATTATCATCTAATGTAGTTCCTGGCAAGGCACGTATTAGGTTATCAAGCATTGAACCTTGCGATATTCTGAATGCTGCCGCATTATATTCTATCGTATCACCCTTCATCACAAACTGTATACGCGAAGCTTTCACTGTAGCCTCGTTTAAATTGTACTTTATCTCTTCATAAAGGCGAACATCGTTTGCAGTGAAATACTTGGGATATTTTCCATACCATGTTTTTTTAACCTTTTGGCTCACCCATACAGTGTTATATCCCTTTGCTTCCACCTTAAAAAGATATTTATCTCGTAAAGGTAGCATAAAATCACCATAAGCCTTCGAATTATGCCGTTTGGGTAGAGTGTCACAAAGCAACGTTACACTATCAGTTTCATATACAGATACATGCGCATTGGTTATCGGCCTCTCATAAAATCCATCTAATACAAAAATATCTAATAATTTTATGCTATCATTATTAGATGATGCATCTTGTGCTAAAGCCGAATACAACGGACAAAATAAAAGAAAAAAAAGAATACGTTTCATGATATTACAATATATAGGAAAATAGGTGTTCAAACTTATTTTTGACAGTCCACTGCAAAATGATATATTAGTCTGTAATGGACCATTAAGAATCTTTTGAACACCTATTCATTGGTGATAAAAACGATTTATTCTGACTATTCAGATTTTATGATGGCAAAAGGGAGCATGTTGATTATAAGTAGATATTCAAAATCAAAGATAGAACCATCATTTATTTTATACTCCCTCTGAATAATGCCAATCAAAACTTGTATATCCTTTTTTTTCCTTTTTGCTAAGATAGAGTGTGAAACAACTCTCCGAGCATGTTGTTGCATCCCCAGCTCCAAGCATCACGCTTTCAGCAAGTTGTCCACCACTTGTGTAGAATCCACATGAACAATATTTATAGTACTCCATTCCACCTTCAATTTGCTTCATTTCCTCATGTGTTAAAGGTGTACCCTTCAGAGTGCTTTTGGGTATTTTCAACTTTTTCATAGCTGATATTTATTAGTTAGTAATTTATGATTGTGAATGCCTACTCTTTACGGCACCCATCAAAGTAATAGTGTATAAGATGTAATGACTATCTCTTAGATAATCAAACACTTTGGCTACATTGTGGTGGCAAATATATACATTTTTTATTATTGTCACAATATTTCTACTTTTTTTAAAAAAAAGGCAGGCGGGGCAGAGTCAAGTATCAAGTGCAAATTGATTGAATTAGTCTATTAAAAACCTGTAATGGCGTTTGAAAAATCAAAATCTTTTTTGTTTTGGCTTTATATTATTTTTTACGATTACACTAAAATCAATATTTTGTCTTATATTTGCAACAAACATAAAAAACACTTTTACCTTATTAAAAAAATCTAAACCATAATAAATGAGAAACGACCAACTTATCTTTGACATTGGTTTCCATAAAGGAGAAGACACACGCTATTATCTGTATAAAGGATACAATGTTGTTGGAGTTGATGCAGACAAGGAACTCATCGACTATGGTAAACATTGCTTCCAAAATGAAATACATTCTGGACAACTCACATTGTTAAATTGCGCCATATCATCTGAGAGAAATGCTTCAACACCTTTCTACATTAGTCACAACAAACTTTGGAATTCTGCCCATAAAGGAATTGCAGAACGTGAAGGCATACAAGCACGTAAAGAAATGGTTCCTTCTGAAACACTTTCCGCTCTAATGGACATTTATGGCGTACCTTACTATTGCAAAATAGACATTGAAGGCAACGACATCATAGCCTTAAACTCTTTGAAGCATGCTGATAAAGTGCCTCAATACATCTCAGTAGAAACGGAATGTTTAGATGACAAATCTGAAGCATTCAAAAGCACTTTCGAAACATTAGATGCACTAAAGGACTTAGGATATAAGAAATTCAAATTGGTAGATCAAGCTACATTAAAGGTTTTAGATGGAGAACCATTCTACCTAAGGACATTTGACGCTGAAAAGCTCATTGACAACTATATTTATGCGCGATTTCTTTTAAACAAAGAAAACGCACTCTTCTCAAATATTTATCCAAGTACAAGTGGTCCATTTGGTGAAGATTTAATGGGCGATTGGTGTGACTACGAAACGGCTAAACAATTCATATCTTTTTATAGCCACGAGCAGAGAAAATTGAACACACCCGTTTGGCACTTTTGGTGCGATTGGCACGCTACGATTTAGCTTATTGTGAGACGAGTGATTTGAGTTTCAAAATAATAAGGACCCTTATTTATTAATTTTCTTTATTCTTTAAAACATGAAAAGACTTAAAATTCCCCATCCCTTACTTAAGGGAACACCACTTACTATAGAGGAGAAGAAGCAAATCCTTGGCGGTCTGTTGGATGTTACAAGAAGCTGTACGTGTTACTTCACTTATAATGCGTCATGCTCAGACCCTTTAAATTGTCCTTCGTCTGAAACAATTAAGGTAGATTCTGAATACACTTGTTCAGAAAAATGCCACAAGAAATGTGACAATCACTCAGCTTGCATCACTGCTCGATACAGCTATAGTGCTTTTGAATAATTCATTGTTAGGGGAATGGATAGCCTCCATCCCCCTAATATTCTTAAAAAATCTCTTCGCACCTTTCCAACTAACACCTTGCCAATATGAGAACTGCATTTCTACACAAAATATATTGCCTTTTATATTTTCTCTTATTACCTATAAATATCCTCGCGCAAAAAGATGAAATATT
>DJEH01000111.1 GCA_002431845.1 Prevotellaceae bacterium UBA5903
AATTAATTTTTAACACCTACTTATCTTAATTATTTACCATTTTATGCATTATTATTCGTTCAAGCAAATTGGCAATATAGCTTATCCCATACTCATAAGCACTCTCATGGAGCAACTTATTGGCACTACCGACACTGCCTATTTGGGCAGAGTGGGCGAGGTTGAATTGGGAGCTTCGGCGCTTGGTGGTATATTCTTTGTAGTAGTGTTTATGTTGGGTATGGGCTTTAGTATAGGTGCACAAATACTCATGTCGCGCCGCAATGGGGAGTCCAATTTTAGGCATATTGGTGGCATCTTTTATCATAGTGTGGCTTTTTTGCTCGCGCTGGCATTGTTGCTCTTTGTGTGCACACGTGCGTTCGCACCTATAATATTAGAGCATGCCATACAATCGCCCCGTGTGCTTGCAGCAACCGAGAGCTATCTGCATTGGCGCATATATGGTTTCTTTTTTGCATTTATTAATTTGATGTTCCGTGGTTTTTATGTAGCCACCACGCATACACGCACGCTCACGCTCAATTCGGTGGTGATGGTGCTGAGCAATGTGGTGTTCAACTATGTGCTTATATTTGGCCATTGGGGGTGTCCTGCTTTGGGCATAGCCGGAGCAGCCATAGGTAGTTGTATGGCTGAGGCTGTATCTACAGTGTTTTTTTGTGTATACACATATGGCAAGATAGATGTAAAAAAGTATGCATTAAACGTGTTTCCACATCTAAAATTTTCAGTCATACGTAGCATCTTGAATGTTAGTGTGTGGACAATGATACAAAATTTTCTTTCGCTCAGCACATGGTTTGTTTATTTTATTTGCATAGAGCATTTAGGCGAGGATGCGCTGGCTGCTACCAACATTATTCGTAATATATCGGCCTTTACCTTTATGACTGTTATAGCTTTTGCCTCTACCGCCAGCACGCTTGTGGGCAACCTTATGGGACAAGGCGAGATAGAGAGCATAAGACCGATGTTGAGACAAGTGCTGAGGCTTACTTTTGTGGCGATGTGTCCGATAGTATTGCTAATAGCATTGTTTCCCGATGCAATAATGAGCGTTTTTACAGCAGATGTTCACCTTCATAACACAGCACGCGCGGCTCTTTATGTGTTGCTTGCTTCTTATTTATTCACCATTCCTGCACAGGTATTGCTACACGCTGTGAGCGGAACTGGTAGCACGCGTGCTGCATTTTATATGGAGCTTTTAGCGCTCAGCTTTTATTGCTTCTATGTGTTTGTGGCGATATATTATTATCGTATGTCGTTGCCATGGTGTTGGGCAAGCGAGTTTGTGTATAGTGCGGTGATATTTACCACGGCTTTGCTCTATATGAAGGGCAATAAATGGAAGGCTAAGCATATATAAAAAAGGTTTTTTAACAATAATCTAACAACCGATTTCTCCTATAATATCACTGCTCTTGAATTTTTAAATCGCTGAGAATTAAAAAAAACGAAGCATATAAATTTCGTTTGTAAATAAGCATATTATAGGAGATTTTCATAAACTATTGATTATCAGCAAGTTATGTAATGCCTCCTTTAGCATGCTTTAGCTTGTTTTATAAGGATACGTATCCTTATACCCTAAGAATGCGTATCCTTAGCACCTAAGGATACGTATCCTTAGGTGGTTAGAAACGTGTTATGAGCATGTAAGGATACGTATCCTTACAGTGTATGATAAGTTTGATGTGGATGATTGTAGACGAAATATGTACAGTTAGCCCCGCTTTTATCCTTTTTTAACCTACTTTTTGCGCTATTTTTAGAGTGTAGAATGTCAAAAATAGTTACCATTTTGAGGTGCACTTACATGAAGTTGTAAGTGTAGCAAGTGCGAATATGTGTTAAAATAAAAAGTGTGGCAATTCTTGCAAAAGTAGATAAACGAGTGGGGCAGGACGGTACAAAAGAGGGCGACATTAATCTATGCCGTCTTCTTCTTTTTGCTGCCAAAGGGTGATGTAGTCGAATTTGGTAGCATTTTCGGGATAAGTGTGTAGGCTGCCACACATAGGGCAACGTACAGGTTCAATTAGTGAGTTCTTGCCAGAGGAATATTGTATAGCTATGCCACGAAAATGATGTTGGCATTCATCGCATATAAAGTTAGTGTAACCGTTTATCATGGTATATTGCTTATTGATAGATAATAACACATTATATAATACTTAGCAAATATAGTGATAAATTGGCAAGTCTACCAAACATTTGTACCATTATTTGCAACTTATGGCACACTTTTATATTATTTATGGCATTTAGGCCATCATTAGTGACCAAATAGAGAAAGTATGTTGTCCGTAAAACAAAGGTATACATTATGTAAACAAAACACAGCCGCATTCATTGCAAATGCGGCTGTGTTATAGTAAATGTTAAGCAGGTGTTCAAAATTCATATCAATTAATGTAGGACATGATTGTATAAATTATTTTGAATACCTACTTAATGACTATAAAAGTCAAATATAAGCGTAATTACATGCGCTCGTGGAACGAACGAGAGATAACCTCAAGCTGATGTTCGCGCGAGAGTTTCACAAAGTTTACGGCGTAACCACTTACACGGATGGTGAGTTGAGGATACTTTTCGGGGTGTTCCATAGCGTCCTCAAGCATTTCGCGGTTGAGCACATTTACGTTCAAGTGGTGTGCACCCTTAGTGAAGTAGCCATCCATCATCGTAACGAGGTTTTCAACACGCTCCTCTGGAGTGCGGCCAAGGCTTTGAGGCACAATGCTGAAGGTGTTTGAGATGCCGTCTTGCGAGTCGCGATAGCGCAACTTGGCAACCGAAGCAAGCGAAGCTACTGCACCACTCTTGTCGCGTCCGTGCATGGGGTTAGCACCAGGAGCAAAAGCCACACCAGCTGCTCGTCCGTCGGGGGTAGCACCAGTTTTCTTGCCATACATCACGTTAGAGGTGATAGTAAGGAGCGAGAGAGTAGGTTGTGCGTTTTTGTAAACGGGGAGTTTCTTGAGTTCCTCGTCGAAGTAGTAAACGAGGTCAACGCCCAAGTGGTCTACGCGATCGTCGTTATTACCGAAGCAGGGGAAGTCGCCATCAATATCGAAGCCCTCGGTAAGACCGATGTCATTGCGCTTAGCTGTAACCTTAGCATATTTGATTGCAGAAAGCGAGTCGATAGCGATAGAAAGGCCTGCTGCACCATAAGCAATATTGATAGCAGGGTCGGTATCGATGAGTGCCATTTGTGCCTTCTCGTAGTAGTACTTGTCGTGCATGTAGTGAATGATGTTCATGGCATCATTGTAAATGCGTGCAATCTGCTTGAGCACAAGCTTGTAGTTTTTAAGCACCTCGTCGTAGTTGAGTACGTCGGAAGTTAGTGTGGGAATGCCCTCGAGCATTACGGTACCAGTCTTTTCGCAACGACCACCATTGATAGCTAACAACAAGGCTTTAGCCAAGTTGCAACGTGCACCGAAGAACTGAATTTGACGGCCAATAGCTTGGTAAGATACGCAGCAAGCAATGCCATAATCGTCTTCGCCGCGAACTTCGCGCATAAGTGTGTCGTTTTCGTATTGGATAGACGAAGTGTCTACGCTGACTTTAGCGCAGAAGTCTTTCCAACCTTCGGGCAACTCAGGACTCCAAAGCACGGTGAGGTTGGGTTCGGGCGAGGGACCAAGGTTGTAGAGTGTTTGTAGGAAACGGAATGAGGTCTTGGTAACTTTGAGTGTGCCATCATTAAATCGACCACCAAGCGACTCAGTTACCCAAGTTGGGTCGCCAGCAAAGATTTCGTTGTATGCATCCATGCGCAAGTGGCGCACCATGCGAAGTTTCATAACGAACTGGTCAATGAGTTCTTGGGCAAATGTTTCGTCGATAAGGTTGTGCTTTAGGTCGTGTTCAATGTAGATGTCGAGGAACGACGATACGTTGCCAAGCGACATGGCAGCACCATCTTGCTCCTTAACAGCAGCGAGATATGCCATGTAAACCCACTGTACGGCCTCTTGCGCAGTTTGGGCAGGACGGCCAAGGTCAAGGCCATAGTATTCGCCCATCACCTTCATTTCTTTAAGTGCTTTGATTTGCTCAGCAACCTCCTCGCGCAAGCGGATGCGGGCATCGGTCATTGGGCTGCCAATAGCTTTTTTGTCGGCCTCTTTAGCCTCGATAAGGCGGTCGATGCCGTAAACAGCTAAGCGGCGATAGTCGCCGATGATGCGGCCGCGGGCATAGTTGTCGGGCAAGCCCGTGAGGAAACCTAACGAGCGGAAACGGCGAATTTCCTCAGTATAAACGTCGAACACACCATCGTTGTGAGTTTTGCGATAGTGAGTAAAGATGTCTTTAACCTTTTCATTAACGGGGTGGCCTTGTTGTGCACATGCCTTTTCTACCACTTTGATACCGCCAAAAGGCTTGATGGCACGCTTAAGCAATTCGTCTGTCTGAAGACCAACGATGAGCTCATTTTCCTTGTCGATGTAACCAGCCTTGTGAGAGGTGATAGTAGACACAGTGTCGGGGTCGAGCGAGCGTACACCGCCATTGGCGCGCTCCTCTTCGAGTGCTTGCATGCAGATGTTCCACAATTTGCGTGTGCGCTCAGTGGGGCCAACCAAGAAAGATGCATCGCCCTCATAGGGAGTGATGTTGCGCTTTACGAAGTCGGTAACGTTGATTTGCTCAGTCCAAGGTCCTTCGATGAAGTTCATTTTGTTTTGAGAATTTAGGGTTTAAGGAAGTCTTTTAAACAGATAAATGCTCTGCCTGCTCAGCAATGGTGTTGATGCACCCTTTGTTGAGGCTAAAAACAATCTAAAAGTTCAAAAGCGTGAATTCTAATGTTGAGTTGAAGTGAATAAAAGCTTATTAAGTAAGCTTGCCCTTGTGTTTTTTGATTATGGCACAAAGGTACGATAAAATGTGCAAAAAGAGCCCTTTATCTTGCCATTTTATTAACTCTTATGTAACAATTTTTGATTTTAAAGAAATAGAATTTATAATTGCTATCACTACATGTCGTTTTGTTGTGTAATGGGTAAGTAGGTATTCAAAGTTAATTGACGTGCCTTTGCACATAGTTCTGCTCATAGGCACAAATTCATATCAATAATTTTGAGCACTTACTTAAGACGGCAACTAAATATGCCCCAAACCTTTGCAAAGTGATCAAATCTGTGAACAAAGCACATTAATTGTGGTTAAATTCAAGGGTTTACAAAATAATATATTTATTTTTGCACTTTGGAATAAAATGCAACGACAAATAATCATTAATCAATAAACAAACGGCTATATAGCCAAAACAGCGTAATTCTCAATGAAACAGTACAACTTGGTGAACAACATC
>DJEH01000019.1 GCA_002431845.1 Prevotellaceae bacterium UBA5903
AATTTTGAACACCTACTTATAGTTTGATGCAGAATGATGAAGATGGCTCATTAATTACATCAGACCATGCACCTTATGCTTTATAATTTTTATAATGCTTCAATATAGTATGAATTGTTTTTTGTACTTTTGCAAAGCATTGCGCAAAACTACAAATTATGCGCAATTTTATAAATAAATAGTAAATAAATTTTCATTCACTAAAATAATGACAAAGCGTAAGATTCAATTCAGTCTTGTCTATCGTGACATGTTCCAAAGCAGTGGTAAGTTTCAACCACGCAAGGATCAGTTGGAGCGCATAGCACCCGTAATCATCAAGATGGGATGCTTTGCACGTGTAGAAACTAATGGTGGCGCATTTGAGCAAGTAAACTTGCTATATGGCGAAAATCCTAATAAAGCAGTACGTGCATTCACCAAACCTTTTAACGAAGTTGGCATCAAAACCCACATGCTCGACCGTGGTTTGAATGCGTTGCGTATGTTCCCTGTTCCTGCAGATGTGCGCAAACTCATGTATAAGGTAAAGCATGCCCAAGGTGTTGATATCACACGTATCTTCTGTGGTTTGAATGATGTTAGAAACATTATTCCTTCAATACACTATGCTCTTGAAGCAGGCATGACTCCACAAGCAACACTCTGCATCACCAATTCGCCAATACATACGGCTGAATATTATGCTAAAATAGCCGACCAACTTATAGAGGCTGGTGCTCCCGAAATATGCTTGAAGGATATGGCTGGTATCGGACAACCTGCTATGCTTGGTAAGCTAACAAAGATGATTAAGGACAAACATCCTGAAATCATTATTGAATATCATGGTCACTCGGGTCCTGGCTTGTCAATGGCAAGCATCCTTGAGGTGTGCCGCAATGGTGCCGACGTGATTGATACAGCCATTGAGCCATTGTCATGGGGTAAGGTTCATCCAGACGTAATATCTGTACAATCAATGTTGAAGCACGCTGGTTTTGACGTTCCAGAAATCAATATGGACGCCTACATGGAGGCTCGTAAGCTTACTCAAGAGTTTATTGACGACTTCCTTGGCTACTTTATGAATCCAGCCAATAAGCTCATGAGTTCATTGCTATTGGGTTGCGGTCTTCCTGGTGGTATGATGGGTTCAATGATGGCCGACCTTACTGGTGTGATGGGAGCTATCAACAACAATCGCAAGGCTAAGGGCGAAAAGGAATTGAGCGAAGACGAGTTGCTCGTAAAACTATTCAACGAAGTTGCTTATGTATGGCCACGTGTGGGCTATCCTCCATTGGTAACGCCTTTCTCTCAGTATGTTAAGAATATTGCCTTGATGAATTTGCTCACAGAGAGCATGGGTAAACCACGCTACTCTATGATGGATAACTCTATTTGGGGTATGATTCTTGGTAAGAGTGGACGTCTTCCTGGCCCTGTTGCTCCAGAGATTGTAGAGCTTGCTAAAGAGAAAGGATTTGAGTTTACAGATGCCGACCCACAAAGCTATTACCCAGACGACCTTGCACGTTTTGAGAAAGAAATGGAAGAAAATGGCTGGGAACGTGGCGAAGACGATGAGGAACTCTTTGAGTTTGCTATGCACGAAACTCAGTATCGTGATTACAAGAGTGGTGCCGCAAAGAAGCGTTTCTTGGCAGACCTACAGGCAGCAAAAGACAAGGCAAATGCTAACCACATGAGCGTAGAAGAGGCTACAGCATTTAAGCATGCTAAGGCTGATGCAATTGTGGCTCCTGAGGCTGGCACCATCCTTTGGGAGATTGGTGGTGATGGCGAATGTGTTAAGAGCATTGAACCATTTATTGGCAAGGAATACACCGAAGGCGAACGCTTCTGCTATATTGAAAATACGCATGGACAAATCATTGAACTTCCTGCAGCACTTGGCGGAAAGCTCGTTGAGATAAATGCTAAACAAGGTGCTCATGTTGCCAAAGGCGATGTAATAGCCTATGTGCAACGTGCTGAATAATCAATGTTTATTTAGCATAATAAAATCGGAAATCTTGTGTGTGGGCATGATGTGCCCATACACAAGATTTTTTTGTTCTCTATTGGTAGTACAGGGCTAAAGGAAAAAATGTATATAAACGAAAAAAAATATGTATATATAGCTAAAAAAAGATATGTCAAAACCTATTCAATTTTCCTTTAGTAAGGAGAACTTGAGATAGTGCTTTGACATATCTTGTTATGTATGTTTGCACAGAATTACGCTATACAAACACGTGCTTTAGTTTTTGATGCTTAAAGCAATTTATTAGTGCTTACCATGAACTTCGTCAGACACTGTAAGCTTTTTGCGACCTTTAGCACGACGTGATGCTAATACACGACGACCATTTGCAGTTTGCATGCGTTGACGAAAACCATGCTTGTTGTTTCTTTTTCTGTTGTGGGGTTGGAATGTTCTTTTCATTTTGTTATGCTGTTTTTTTGTTTTTGATATACATATCAGTCGAGCGGGAAAGGTCAGCACTTAACCAACTGTTATTGCCTCACGGCATTGCTGTTTCGTGGCTTCATTACCTTGCCATCTGTGCGATGGTTTTGAAAGGTACCTTCTCACTTCGGGGTGCAAAGTTATAAAAACTTTTGTGATTGAACAAGTTATGCTTTAAAAACTTTGCATAGCCTTGCTCTATGGATGTTTATTATGAGGTTGAGGCTTGTAAGAGTAGGCTTATTTCTTTTCGGCAAAGCGCTTAGCTTGTTCTGCAATAAGTGCTGCGTCGTCAAAGTAATTTATCTTCATTGCTTTTCTAACATCGCTGAGTGTGTTAGCAGCAACTTCGCGTGCTTCTTCGCAACCTTTCTTAAGCATTTCGTATACAGCAGGGATGTCTTTTTCAAATTCAGCACGGCGTTGGCGTATAGGTTCAAGCTCTTCTTGCAAGATGTTGTTGAGGAACTTCTTTACTTTCATATCGCCCAATCCGCCACGTTGATAGTGCTCTTTCACTTCGTCAAGGTTGCTGTATTCTGGCCAATAAAGTCCAAAGTGTTCGGGGCGGCAGAATGCGTCAAGATAAGTAAATACCGTGTTGCCTTCAATGTGGCCAGGGTCTTCAATGTGGATGTGGGTAGGGTCGGTATACATTGACATTACTTTCTTTTTTACCTCTTTAGAGGTTTCAGAAAGGTAAATGCAGTTGCCAAGACTCTTTGACATTTTGGCTTTACCGTCTGTTCCTGGTAGGCGCAAGCAAGCTGCGTTGTTAGGAAGTAAAATGTTAGGTTCTACCAAGGTTTCGCCATAGATGTGGTTAAAGCGACGTACGATTTCGGTGGCTTGCTCCAACATAGGCTTTTGGTCCTCACCTGCAGGCACAGTGGTAGCGCGGAAGGCTGTGATGTCGGCTGCTTGGCTGATAGGGTAGGTGAAGAAGCCAACGGGAATGCTCGATTCGAAGCCACGCATGCCAATCTCACTTTTTACAGTAGGGTTGCGTTGTAGGCGACTCACTGTGACAAGGTCCATAAAGTAGAACGATAGTTCTGTGAGTTCTGGTATTTGGCTTTGTATGAAAATAGTAATTTTACTTGGATCAAGGCCCACCGATAGGTAGTCGAGTGCCACCTCAATCACGTTTTGGCGCACTTTTTCGGGGTTGTCAATATTATCTGTTAATGCTTGAGCATCAGCAATAAAAACGAACATCTTTTTGAAATCGCCCTCGTTTTGTAATTCAACGCGGCGCTTCAATGAGCCAACATAATGGCCTATGTGTAGGCGACCCGTAGGGCGGTCGCCAGTTAATATAACTGTATCTTTTGCCATACAATAAATGATTTTGAGAGCAAAGATACTGTTTTTTTGCAAGTTTCACTACCTTTGCACTGACAAAAGCACATACCTTTTAGGGGTTGGCTGTTAATTAGTTTTTTTATCCTACGCTAACAACTTATGCAAATACGTGTTCATAGTTATGAATCGATGGGAACATTCGATGGTCCTGGTCTTCGTTACGTGGTGTTTCTTCAAGGGTGCCCGTTTCGTTGCCTATATTGTGCAAACCCCGATACTATTGATGCTGTGGGCGAGAGTACTCTCACCGATGCCTCATATATTGTTGAGCAAGCTGTTTCGTTTAAACCTTTTTTCGGTAAAAAAGGTGGTATAACCTTTTCGGGTGGAGAGCCAACAGTGCAGGCTGAAGCGCTTATCCCCCTGTTTGAGCAACTCAAAGCTAAGGGCATACATATCTGCGTAGACTCGAATGGTGCTATATGGAACAAGCATGTTGAACAGCTTTGGCAACTTACCGACTTGGTGATGCTTGATATAAAAGAGTTTAATCCTATACGACATCAGCACATAACAGGACGCTCTAACGAACAGCCTTTAAAAACTGCTGCATGGTTTGAAGAGCACAATCATCCCTTTTGGTTGCGTTATGTGCTGGTTCCTGGTGTGAGCGATTTTGAGGAAGACTTACATGCCTTAGGTAAACATTTTGAACATTATACTCAGTTGCATCGCATAGAGCTTTTGCCTTATCACACATTGGGCGTGCATAAGTATGAAGCACTTGGATGGGAGTATAAACTAAAAGACGTTTCAACCAATACCGACGAGCAAAAGATGCGTGCAACAGAAATTCTACGCACCTATTTTGGGGATAAATTAGTAGTAAATTAAAGCAGAGTATTATAGTGCAACCATCAATAGCTATTGTAGCTCCCGACACCTTGGCTTGTATAGGACTATCTGAGATAATTCGCCGTATGATGCCAGGGGCAAATGTATACTTATTTGCTCATTATGCTGAGTTGATAAATCATCCTTTAGCCGACAATTTCTATCACTATTTTGTGTCGGCAAATGAGGTTTTGTCAGGAGCAACTTATTTTTTACAGCGGCAACATAAGACGATTGTTTTGGTACATGGCAACGAATTTATGCATTTGCCTAAGGGGTTCCATACACTTAATGTTTGCCAAAACGAGAAGGAACTGACTGCGTCAATACTTTCGTTGGCCGAGCATTCTCATCATGCTAAAGGCAAGGAACCTGAGGTTATACGAATGGCGCAACATCCCACTGATAATGCTGAAAATGCTAAGCAAAAGCCTATACTTACGCCGCGCGAACGCGATGTGCTTAAGGGAATTGTTGAGGGATTGATAAACAAGGAGATTGCGGCGCGTATGGGCGTGAGCGTAGCTACTGTTATTACGCATCGTAACAATTTGACCGACAAGTTAGGCACGCGTAGTGTATCGGCTCTTACTATATTTGCTGTGATGCATGGCATAGTTAGTAGCGATGAGTTGTTGTAAATCGAAGTATAAAAAAGAACCATGAGATAGAAGCGCAACGCTTTGCATACGCTCTATCTCATGGTTCGTTTTTAATATAGAGATGATATTTTAGGAAAAGGTTTTATACCTCTTCAAAGTCGACGTATTCTCCTTCGTCTTTTTTAAATATCTTTCCTCTTGTATCATTGCCAGTTTGCCCGGTATATTCGTGATGGGCGTTGCCCGATTCTGCATCAAACTGGTGTGATGAAGTGTTGTTATAGCCTTCTCTTGTTTGGCTATAGGTTGTGCTTTGTTGCTTGTTGTGGTTGGTGTTGGTGGTTGTGCCAAAGCCTTTGCCAAAGGGGTTTAATAAATTGCGTACTTTGCTTATAACCCTCAGTATGGTTATGATGAAGAACACGCCAATGGCCATTATAGCACCAAGGATGAAGAGGAAGAAAAGCCCAAATAAATGCATACGGAAAAATTAATCTATGTTCGTAATTGAGCACCAATATGATGGTGTTTGCGCATCTACTTTATGTGGTGATTTTTTTATAGATGCCTATCTCTTACTCTTCTTTTGCAATCTTTGTGCCAATTAAGTTGTTTGCTATAGATGTAAGCACATAAAGTACGATTATAGCTGAAAAACCAGCCCAACCTAATATTACTAATAACAATAGGCTCATTAAGACAAAGCCATAACGCACTATATTGTCTTTTACCGAGAAGTTCTTGAATTTTAGTGCAAACATAGGAATTTCGCAAACCAATAGCCAGCATGAAAGCAATGTACCTGCAATGAAGCAAATGCTAATCCATAAGCTATTTTCTGCTGTAATGCTATGTTGCAATGACACGCAAAGCGACGCCCAAAACAATGCGTTGGCAGGTGTTGGCAGACCGATAAAGGTGGTAGATTGCCGTTCGTCAAGATTGAACTTTGCTAAGCGTAGTGCCGAGAATGCTGCCATTACAAAAGCTATGTAGGGCAGATATTCAGCCACAGGGCAAACCTTGATGTTGCATGCAATTGCGTTTGTAGACAACGTTTGTTTTAGCATGGCAAATACGATTGCTGAGGGTGCAAAGCCAAAGGTGATGTCGTCGGCTAGCGAGTCAAGTTCCTTGCCAATATTAGATGATACGTGCAATAGTCTTGCTGCAAACCCATCGAAAAAGTCGAATACTGCACCAATGATGATAAACATGAATGCAACGTCAAACAGGCCTTGAAAGGCCATGAAAGTGGCTATACAACCCGAAATAAGGTTGCAGCATGTAAGTGTATTGGGAAAATGCTTTTTCATTTTTATGTTTCTTAATGTGATATGTGCTAAAACTATAAGGACAACCTACATGTGCCATCATCCTTGTAGCGGTGGAGCCTATGAAAGTTGTCCTTGTTATTCTAAGAAAATGCTATTTTAATTTAGCTATAATGGTTTGGTTGCCCACGGTAGCTTGTCCCATTTTTACCTTAACTTCAGCGTTGAGTGGTAGGTAAACATCTACCCTTGAGCCAAATTTAATAAAGCCCATGTGCTCGTCAAAATAGCAGTTCTCGTCCTCACGTGCATAGGTCACGATGCGTCGTGCCACGGC
>DJEH01000012.1:0-575 GCA_002431845.1 Prevotellaceae bacterium UBA5903
ACAAAGTTAGATGTGTAAGTAGAGTTGTCGCGATACCCAAAGTTGCCGTTTATTAATAGTCTGTCGTTAAAGAGTCTTCCTTGCAACAACCCGTCTACCTCCATGTCGTTCCATCCTTCAGTTCCTGGCATAAAGTTGGTACCGAACGACCATTTTGATTGGCTGCCAAGAGCAGATGAGATAACAGAGTTGAGCTGGCTTGATAGGGTTGTTGAGAGGAATGAGCGCATGGCAGCAGCCGATTGTTGCGAGGTGTTCACCTCGTCGGTTCCAGTAGAGGTAGAGGCTGAGGCTGTAGTAAGAAAACGTCCCACACCGAGTAAACACATCACTTGTTTGCTCATATCCTCGTCGGTTGATATGAGTTGCCTTACCATTTGTTTCTCGTCTTCTGATATGTTATGAAGGTCGAGGTCGAAGCTTACCTTAGGCGCTTGTGCTAATCCGCCAATATTCATTATGCAGTCTGCTCTAACCGTTTTGTTTGAGAAACCAGCACCATAATTAAGGTCGTTTAGCGAAACGCCATTAACCGTATATACCGTTTTAAGGGCCAGCAGCGCATCAAGTGGATT
>DJEH01000012.1:616-1383 GCA_002431845.1 Prevotellaceae bacterium UBA5903
CCGCCAAACGTAATGGTGCTATTAGGCTGAATAACAAGATTTTTGCGTATGATGTCTTGCAGACTTATCTTATATTCACCATGCGACACTCTGTAAGTACCAAACATCTCAAAGCTACCCTTGTTGTGCCATGTGGCACGCAGTGTGCCATCGCCATAGGCGGTGAGGGCATCGCCTGAGCGAGGGTCGGTTATGATGCGTATTTGTGCTGCAGGATTAACGTTTAGCAAAAAGTTAAGCGTAATGTCTGTTCCGTATTCGTCGTCATTTTTCTGAAACGCAGGTATATATATGTAAGGTTGTGCAAGCGTATCAGTTGCTAACGGGTTGAATACAGATTTAGCTTTATTGCTTTTGGCATGAAATCGTATCATGCGGTCGTCCTTAGAGAAGGATGTTTGAGTTCCAAGGTCGTAAACAAAAGTGGTGGGGGCATCGGGGCGCAAGTTGATGTCGGCCGTAAAGTGTTTGGGGCGTCCGTTCAGATGTACAGTTCCTGTTCCCGTTGCTGTGCTATAAAAAGGCATATCGCTCTGCTTGGGCTGATTGTAGCACAACATTCTGTCTGCCGACACATTAAAGTCGTATTTTAGGTTCTTTAAGTGTGTATGTTGCAACACACCGCTGGCTTTGCCCTTGCCTTTGCGTCCATCAGAGATGCTGAAATTGCGGAATGTAAACTCACCTGGGGCAAATTCTACGTTGCCATTGGCAAGTTTATAATCCACTCCAGTAGACAAAACTTTGGCTTTGCAATTAGCCTCTAC
>DJEH01000012.1:1465-8742 GCA_002431845.1 Prevotellaceae bacterium UBA5903
CCCAGTAGCGTCGCCATCAAAATTGCCAAACAAATCGTCAATATAGCGGCGTAAGAATAGGAGCCTCGTATGGTTGGTTTCGATGTGTAGGTCGAGTCCTTTCTCTGCCAACGATACGTATCCATCGACTTTTGTGCCATAATTGGGCGTATTGGGCAGTTTCATATCGGCCTTTATGTTAATCCGATTATTGCTTTTGTTCCATGAGCCATGAATGTCGGCTGCCCCCATTTGTCCGTTGTTAAACGTAAAATCTGGCACAAGCAGATGGGCATGCAACTGCGGTTCATGATTTTTTTGAGTAAACACGGCTTGTCCCGAAGCTTGACCTCCAAAAGCCACAGCATCAAAGTCTACGAGGTCGAGTATATAGTCAATATCTATGTTATGAAGGTTGGCTACAATTGAGTCGTTTTGACCTGGGGCAATCTCACCATCAATTCTTAAGGCTTGGTTGCTATGGCTTAGTTCAACGCCTGCAATAGCTATTTTATTGTTGATATGTGAAATTTCGCCACTGGCAATGTTCCATATAGTGTCGGCAAGTGCTATCTGTGTGGGGCGGATATTCATCTTGAAGTTAGTGCTTTTGTTTGACGCATAAAACTGAGTTATACTCTCAAAAGCACCATTGTAATCAACCTCAGTAGCTCCATTCCAATTTACCTTTGTGGTAAGTTTACCACCGTTGGTGCTTAGGTTCGCAATGATGTTATAGCTCCTGCCCGAAATGTCTTTATTCGTTTTAACGATACACTGATAGTTGCTGCCACTTCCCGACAAGTAAATGCTTGGTTTGTTAAATTCGTTGCCATTGATGTTTATTTGGTTGGCATTAAATAGCGAAAGTGAAGTGTGTCCATTCTCGCTGGCATTGATAACACCATTCACATTAAGGCTTCCCACCATACCGAAGTTTACTCCAAGCATTTTGTTTAAGAAGTCTGTGCGTTTAAGCTGTGCTTTAATATGCCAATCGTCGTTTGATGAGAGGTTACTATGCGCATGGCTTACAAGCCCTGGTAAGCATCTGTTTAAGATAGAATACATTGCATTTTTTAGCTTGTTGGCTGATAGTGCACCCACTATATTGGCATCAACAAAGTCGCTATATATGCTAAGATTTTGATGTTGAGACGTAGCTTGCGAAAGGCTTATGTGCAAATCGCTTAACGAATAATTGCCGCGAGGCGAATTTTGCATGTTAAAGTCCTTAATGCTCAAACTGCCTAATGGGAGGGCAGCAGAGAGATTGTTAAGATTAACATCCACTTTGCCGCTGAAGAGTGCCTCGCCGTAAGGAGTTGCCAAACCCAACGCTGCAGGACAACAATTAGCAATGTTGCCTTGCAACTTGATAGCGCTAATCTTCTTGTTTTTGTTTATGGCTGATTGCGCATTAATAGCAAGCTTTAGGTTGGGGTCTGCACTGTTTATCGTGGCTAATATTTGTCCAGCATTATATTTGATAAGCGCGTTAATATGCTGATAGTTATACTTATTCCATTCAAATGATTGAAGTTTTGCTTCAATATTAGCAATAGGGCTTTGGACGCTTGATAAATTGGCCGAAACAAGTGCTTCCAGGTTTATGTGAGTGGGCAGTTTTTCGTTGTTGAGCAATAAATTGGGCTGAATATCTTTAGCAATGAGTTGGGCTTGCAGTTGCTTACGATACCATTTTCCTTTTGCATTGATTGTTCCGATGTCGCTTTTAAGCTCTGTTGTAAACAATGCATTTTTTGCGGTAGAATATAGCAAGTTTCCCTTGGCACTGATGTTGCCAAGGCGTGTTAGCAACTGTGCCTGTTGCGCTTTGAGCTTTAGGCTATTGGCCAACTGCTGGGCAAAATCATTTTGTATGTATAATTGTTCAACTTGTAACTTTATTGCATGTATGCTTGCTTGGTTTCTGCTTAGATTTATCTGTGATTTTAGCTTAAATCTATCCTTTATGTCTTTAATGCTAAGTTCTTTAATATCAATAGACTTATCTGATATATTAACATCAGAGCTAAGCAGTATCGTAAAGTTTATGTTGGCTGGAAAGTCTGCCAAAGCACGGAAATCAGATGTTGTAATGCGCCATTTTCGGAGTTTTGTGTTCAAACGTAGTGTGGGCCAAATGTCAGATAGTCCCTTTTGAATATGATAGCTTGCATCAACCTTTTTCAGCGCTATATGTGAGTGTGGCATATCTAATAGAAAGTTGCGAAGAACAGCCTTTTGGCGGTTTGCTTGTATGTCAAAGCGCAGTTTGTTGATGCATAATCCCGATTGCTCATTGAGCGATAACGAGCGAACACGCAAATGGATGTTTTGAGGTGTAATACTCTTTAAACTGATGTTTGCATTTATGTTATTAGCAGCCAAGTGCGAAGTATCAAGCTTTCCAGGCTTGCGTGGCTTGAAATATTCATTGTATGCCACGTTTGTGCGCCGCAATATGATGGAGTTGATGCGCAAATTAAGCTCTGACTTCTGTTTCTTTTCTTTGCTGGCAAAAGCATCCAGTACAAACTGAAAATTTGTGGCACTATCTTTTTTAAGCTTATAAAGATTGAGGTCGGCATCAAGCAATGATATGGTACGTAAAGTTAGTTGCGACTTAAACAACGATTTTAGCTCAACTTTGGCAGTTATGGTTTGCGCCTTAAGCATTGTTTGCTTTTGTAGGTCTTTGATGCATACATCTTCTAACATCAAACGGTTGAACAAACCTATTTCGATGTTACCAATAGACACTTCCGACCCTATTTTGTTGCTAAGTTGCTTGGCAACAAAATGCGTTAGGGCTTGCTCTGTTGGGCCATAGTTGAGCAAGCCTAAAAGCATTGTATAACCAATCAGTATTGTGGCTATAATGATGCGAAACGTGTTTTTAATATGAATGTATTTCAAGTTAAATAGATGTCTTTATTAAAGCTTTTATGTAAGTAGTTTTATTCGTTTTGATTGTATGGTATTGCTTTTAAAGCGAGAGTGTTTGTGTGGCATATTTTAGCACCAGTGGCCGATGTGTAATAAAAATAAGCGTTCGGTTGGGATAGTGCTCTATAATGCGTTTTAGCACGATTTCTTCGGTTTTAGGGTCTAATGACGATGTTGCCTCATCAAAGATAAAGATGCTACCATTCGACAATAATGCGCGAGCTATGGCTATGCGTTGAGCTTGCCCTTCGGAAAGTCCGTTGCCTGCTTCGCCACATTTAGTATCTAACCCGTCGGCCTTTTTAAATACAAAGTCGGCTGCGGCAAGATGCAGAGCTTGTTCTATTTCGGCAACTGTTGCTTGAGGATTTCCTTGCAAAAGGTTGCTTCTTATAGTGCCCGAGAATAAGGTGTTTCCTTGCGGAACGTAGGCAAAGTTGTTTCTTAAATGTGGTTGCATATTATAGGTCTTGCCATCTCTATCAGTAAGCACAATGTTGCCTTTTTGTGGCTTAACCAGGGCTAATAATAGGCGTATGAGAGTGGTCTTGCCAGCACCAGTTTCGCCCACAACAGCTGTTACGCTACCTGCAGGAAATGCATAATTAAATTGGTTAAATATCTGTCGTGATTTGCTAGTGTATTGAAAACTTACATCGTTGAGTTTAACGCCAATTGGAGCATTGATATACAATGGTTTTTCCTTATCTTCTTGAGGTATTTCTTCAATATCCATTAATCGTTCTGCGGCAGTGAATGAGGTAATAAAAACAGGCACAAATTTGGCTAAGTTGCTAACTGGTCCTTGAATTTGCCCAACCAACTGGATGAATGCTAACATAGCACCATAGCTAATGCTTCCTTCAGATAAGTTGATAGCACCCCATACAAATGTTACGAAATACCCTGTTGCAAAACCCAAATTGAGAAGGCTCGACGATATGGTTGAATAGCGTGTGCGCTGCAATATCAGTTGGTGCAATTGCTGCTGTTGGGTTTGCAAACTATGTATAAAGTGCTCAACCCGTTGCAAGGTTTTTACCACAAGAACATGTTGGAGCGTTTCTTGCAGAATGGCTTGTATCTTGCTATCTTTTTCGCGCGCCTCGTGGGCTAAGCTGCGCATTTTCTTTATGTATAACTTGCTACTTAGAACAAAGAATGGAACAACACATACAATGATAAGTGCCAACGAATTGTCCATAAAGAAAAGAAAGAAAAATGCACCAACAAACTGCGTGAGAGTGGTGATAAACGAGGGTACAGTCTCTGTGGTGAAGTTTACAACATCTCTAACATCGCGTTCTAAGCGATTGGTAAGGTTGCCGGTGTGATACTTCTTTAAGGCTGGCCATTCACTCCGTAAAAGTCTTGCAAAGATGTGCTGCTGCATGCTGTTTTGCGCCTTTACGCCTAAAATGGCCCTTATCCAACGCGAAGACAAACTTAAAACAATACGTAAAAGCATTACAATGGCTATCAAGGAAAATGCTTGATAGAGTGTGATGCTATTGGTGTGATGCGTGGCTACATCGACTGCCAACTTCGTAGCCCAAACAAAGGCAAGGTCAATAAAAACAAGCAGCACTCCAACGATGGTGTTAAGCGTTACTTGCACTCTATGACCTTTTTGCAATAGGTGTAAATATCGTATTGTGTTAAGTATGGGGCGGTTCATATGTAGAGATTATAATGAGCTAAGTTTTCAATTTCTATATGAGGTTCTAATAGTCTTTTTTAAAAGTTTATATGGGTGCTAATTTCGTTGGTCAGCGCCCCACATGAGTTTGTCTCGTAGCGTTTCAAAAAAGTGTTTGTGTGCAATCTTAATTACTTTAATTGTGTGTGGCGCACAGCGTACAGTTATAGTGGTAGAGTGGGGCAGACTTTCGCTTTGTCCGTCGCAAGCAAGCAAAAAATTCTTTGTACGGCTATGAACTTTTAACTCTATTACAACATCGTCGCGCACTACAACTGGACGCACCGACAAACTGTGAGGTGCTATGGGCGAGATGCAAAATGTGCCAGATTGTGGCACCAATATGGGGCCACCAACACTCAACGAATAGCCAGTAGAACCTGTTGGTGTAGATACAATCAGTCCGTCTGCAAGATAGTTGGTTAGGTAGTTGCCATTTACGTATGTTGCAATCTCTATCAATGAAGAATTGTCGTGCTTTAAAATGGCAACCTCATTAAGAGCATAAGGATAGAACGATGATAGCTCACCATTTTTCATTACTGCCAATGCCTTTCGTTTCTCAATAATATAGTCTCCTTGGCACAACGCTTCGAGCGATGGACCAATGTTGTCGGGCGAAACATCGGCAAGAAAACCTAAACGTCCTGTGTTGATACCTAAAATAGGTATGCCGCTACATCCAACGATGGATGCTGTGCCTAAAAACGTTCCATCTCCGCCTATAGATATGGCTATGTCGGCATTGCAATGCTGGGTGTGATAGTTAAATATATCTACATCTTCTAATCGCAGTTTAAGCTCCTCTTGTATAAATGTAGCGAATTTTTCTTCTATGCAAACTTTTACGCCAAGCTCTTTTAACTTGCTTAGAATAGCCATCACATATTGATTCTTTTTTGTTTGATAACTATTCCCAAAAAGAGCGAAACGTAGGTGCGAATATTTCATTTAATGATAAAATAACTTAAAAATGAGGGTGCAGCATAAAAATATGATACCATAGAATGTATGCGTGCATAAAATTGTTGTACCTTTGTATAGCAGATAAGGTGCGGAGGACATAAAACATTTATTATGTTTTGCATCCGTATGGTTTTATCTGTTATTACACAAGCAAAAACTAACAAGCGCAAATTTACATTTTTCGTTTGAATAAACGATTATCAAACATGACAAAGTTAAGTGTAAACATTAACAAGGTGGCAACATTGCGTAATGCACGTGGCGGAAACAATCCTGATGTGTTACGTGTTGCTTTAGACTGTGAACTATTTGGTGCGCAGGGTATAACGGTTCATCCGCGTCCCGACGAACGACACATACGTCATCAAGATGTGTTGGATATTCGCCCTTTGTTGACAACTGAATTTAATATGGAGGGGTATCCTAACGAGGACTTCTGCAACCTTGTGCTAAAGGTTGTTCCCAATCAAGTAACGTTGGTGCCAGATGCTCCAGACCAACTGACCTCTAACCATGGTTGGAATACAAAAGAAAATGAAAGTTTCTTGAAGCCTATTGTGGATCGCTTTAAGGCGAAAGGAATAAGAGTAAGCATCTTTATTGATGCTGATAGCGAAATGGCTGATTACGCTAAGAAAATTGGTGCCGACAGAGTAGAACTCTATACAGAGCCTTACGCTGCTAACTATGCTGCAGATAGAGAAAAAGCTATTGCTCCGTTTGTTGAAACGGCTACGCACTGTCGCAATATAGGCTTGGGATTGAATGCAGGACACGACTTGAGCCTGCAAAACTTGGCTTATTTTCATAAGCGTATTCCATGGGTAGACGAGGTGAGCATTGGTCATGCACTGATATGTGATGCTTTATACTTGGGACTAAAAGATACGATTAAAGCGTATTTGAAGTGCTTAGAATAAAGCGGCATGTTGCTATTGCTGAAAATATTATAGGTATTAAAATTTTATATATTTGTTATTAAAATAAATGATTTATATATGCTTAGCTGATGGCTTTGAAGATATTGAAGCTATTGGGACTATAGATATTCTGCGTCGTTGTGGACTACAAGTACAGATATTGAGCGTTACAGGCAAGCGCGTTGTAACAAGTGCTCGTGGTACAATTGTAAAAACAGATAGCTTGTTTAGAAAAAATCATCTTATCCACTGCGATGCCTTGGTATTGCCTGGTGGTTTGAAAGGTGCAGAAACAATGAATAAAAACTCTGTTCTTCGTTTGGCTATTTCGCAACAAGCGCATGAAGGTACACTTATCGCTGCTATCTGTGCAGCTCCTATGGTGTTGGGCACTGCAGGTATTTTAAAGGGACGCCATGCCACAATTTATCCTGGCATGGAGGAACATATAGAAGGTTCTATTGTTCACAGAGATGCCTATGTGGTGGAACATGATAATATCATTACAGCTGCCGGCCCTGCTGCAACAAGTATGTTTGCCTTTGCCATTGCCCGCCGTTTGGTAAGCAATACAGAGGTTGTAGATCAAGTTGAAAGAGATATGCTATATACAGGCTTTGACGAGTCGGTAAAAAGAGTGTTTAAGTTTAACTCTCTTAGCGATGCAACGAAGCAAAACTAAGCAGTAAATAGAGAAACTTTTTGCTTTTTATGGCATTTGCATAAGGTATTCTTAAGTGTATAAGTAGGTATTCAAAATT
>DJEH01000152.1:0-8452 GCA_002431845.1 Prevotellaceae bacterium UBA5903
TGACCGATGAAGCCTGTGATTATGGCGGAAACAATGTGCTAAGGCATACCAATTAATGTAGGACATGATTGTATGAATTAATTTTGAATACCTACTAAAAGTTCAAATATTATGTTTAAAAACTCTTTGAGTGCCTACTCTGCATGGATATAAGCTGGCTAAGAAATATCAATCGGAAAAAAAATGTATATTTGCAACTATAAGTAGCATAAGCCCTATGTTGGGAAGTAATAATGATAGATAAACAATGGCTCAAGATAATAATACGGAGGAGAAATACTACTATACCATCAGCGAGGTGGCGCAGATGCTTGGCGTGAGCGAAACCTTGTTGCGTTATTGGGAAAAAGAATTTCCGCAACAGATAAATCCTACAAAGGGAGCACGTGGCGTGCGCAGATATACCAAGGAAAATATTGAAAAAATACGGGTGGTTTACGACCTCGTAAAAGTACGCGGATTGAAACTTGCAGCGGCTCGAGATGTGCTGAAACAAAATAAGCAAGGTACGGTGCAAACGCTTGAGGTAATACAACGCTTGCGCAAGGTAAAAGAAGAACTTATTGCCATGAAGTACTCGCTCGAAGGCATGTAGTTGATTGTGGAAAACTTTTGTTGAAACAATAAAAAAGAAAAGAGCTGTGGTAAAATCAAAAACCATTTACGTATGTTCAGAGTGTGGGATGGATTCGCCAAAATGGGTTGGTAAATGTCCATCGTGTGGAGCGTGGAACACGATGAAAGAGATGACCATCCGCCCCGAAAGCAATTCGGCAATAGGAAGCCGCGAAGCGCGTCATTCCTTAGTGGGGGGTGGCTTGCGTTCGCCACATCCTATACGTTTGTCTGAAGTTGCGGCATCTGAAGAGCCTCGCATTCTCACAGCCGATACCGAATTTAACCGAGTATTGGGTGGAGGCATTGTGCCAGGGTCAATGACGCTGATAGGGGGAGAACCTGGCATAGGCAAATCTACGCTCTTGCTGCAAACCATTGTAAAAATGCAAGGACAGACAATTCTGTATGTTAGTGGCGAAGAGAGCGAACATCAAATAAAACTGCGTGCCGACCGCATCACTCAAGACGAAAGTAACGTAATGCTCTTGTGCGAGACGCGTTTGGAACAAATATTTGCGCATATAAAAAATGTGCACCCTAACTTGGTTGTTATAGACTCTATACAAACCATGTCGGTGGAGAATGTTGATTCATCACCAGGTAGCATTGCGCAAATACGTGAGTGTGCAGCCTCGTTGCTCAAATATGCCAAAGAGAGCGGTGTGCCCGTTATTTTGGTAGGACACATCACAAAGGATGGAACCATTGCGGGCCCTAAAGTGCTTGAGCATATAGTAGACACCGTGTTGCAGTTTGAGGGCGATCGCCATTACATGTACCGCATATTGCGCAGCATAAAAAACCGTTTTGGTTCAACCTCAGAGTTGGGGATTTATGAGATGCGTAACGATGGTTTGCGTCCTGTGGATAACCCCTCAGAACTATTGCTTACGCAAGGGGGTGACGAACTGAGCGGTATAGCTATTGCGGCTGCTATTGAGGGAGTTCGCCCTTTCTTAATCGAAACCCAAGCACTCGTGTCTACCGCAGCATACGGCACCCCGCAACGCTCGGCAACAGGCTTTGACTTGCGACGTCTCAACATGCTGTTAGCCGTATTAGAGAAGAGGGTAGGCTTTAAGTTGGCACAAAAAGACGTGTTCCTTAACATAGCTGGTGGTATAAAAGTGACCGATCCCGCAATAGACCTATCGGTGATAGCCTCAGTGTTGTCGAGCAATGTAGATACCGCCATAGAGCGCAATGTGTGCATGGCAGGCGAGGTAGGACTGAGCGGCGAGATACGTCCTGTTACGCGCATCACACAGCGTGTGTCTGAGGCTGCAAAACTAGGTTTTTCGCGCATACTCATACCAGAAGGAAACATAAAGGGACTGGATTTAAGCAAACAAACTATAGAGGTTGTACCCGTTACGCGTGTAGAGGCAGCTCTGCGCGAATTGTTTGGATAAACATTTTGCAAACATAAGTAGGTATTCAAGATTATCAATTAAATCAATCCTATATACATTTTATATTTGAAGCACTTCCTGTGTTGCATCTTAAATATATGTTTTCAGTCGCATAGTTCGCTATGCGACTGAAAACAAATTCCTAAGTTACATTCATATAAAGCACTTCAAAAAAATAATTATGAACACCTACTTAGAACATAATTAAGCATTTTTATGTATCAAAAAGATAAAGATAACCGCAGAAAAAAAACGGTAAAACATAGTAATAAAAAGGTTGCCGACCGAAAGCAACAATCAACAACTTTTGCTTTTTCGCAAGGTCAAGGCGATCGCAAGGGCAAGTTTGTTCCGCGTTTGCCAGGGGCAAAAAGAGAAACTAAGCCCTATAAAGAGTTTGGCGAACAGCCTGGGACAGGACGTAGCGAAATGGGCATTACTCAAAACGAAAATGGCTTATACACCCTTCGGGTAACCCCCGACATAGCCTATGACGAAGAGCGATTGAAGAGCTACATGGCCAAGCAAATGCACCTTGATGTTCGCACCATCCGTGCGTTGCGCATTCGCAAACGTAGCATTGATGCTCGCCAGCGCACCATCTACATCAACCTCGGTGTAGAACTATTTATTAATCAAGAACCGCCACAAACATTATTCACACCTATTGACTATCCAAGCGTAGAGCATGCTCCGCGTGTAATCGTGGTGGGGGCTGGTCCTGGTGGCCTGTTTGCAGCTTTGCGACTCATAGAGTTGGGCAAGCGCCCTATAGTGCTTGAACGTGGCAAAAATGTTCACGACCGTCGCAAGGATATAGCCCTAATCAGTCGTCAGCACCAAGTAAATGCCGAGAGCAACTATTCTTTTGGCGAGGGGGGAGCGGGGGCCTTCTCAGATGGCAAACTCTATACACGTTCAAAAAAACGCGGCAATGTAGACAAAATATTGCGTGTGTTCTGCCAGTTTGGAGCCTCTACTGACATATTGATAGATGCACACCCACACATCGGAACCGACCGTCTGCCACGCATAATCGAAAACATGCGCAACCAAATTATAAATTGTGGTGGAGAAGTGCATTTTGAAACACGTGTAGATAAGCTCATCATCGAACATAGCCAGGTGAAAGGTGTAGAGTGCAATACGGGCGAAACCTTTGTTGGTCCTGTAATCTTAGCCACTGGTCATTCGGCTCGCGACGTTTATCGCCACCTATATCAAGCTGGTGTAAACATCGAGGCAAAAGGCATAGCTGTTGGTGTCAGATTGGAACATCCTGCCCATTTGATAGACCAAATACAATATCACAATCACGAGGGCAGAGGTAAATGTCTGCCAGCTGCCGAATATGCTTATGTAGCACAAAGCCAAGGTAGAGGTGTATATAGTTTTTGTATGTGCCCAGGCGGTATTGTAGTGCCAGCAGCCAGTGGACCACAGCAAATAGTGGTTAATGGTATGAGTCCGTCGTTACGTAACTCTGCATGGAGCAATTCGGGTATGGTGGTAGAAACTCGTCCAGAGGACTTAGAGGGAGAACTCAAGCCTTTCTTAACAGAGGCTATGGCTGATGGTAACTTTGCATCTACACACACCGATATGTTTGATGTAAATAACCCATTGCGTATGATGTACTTTCAAGAAGCACTCGAAAAGGCTTGTTGGCAACAAGGCAATCGCAGCCAAACGGCCCCAGCACAGCGCATGGCCGACTTTGTAAATTGTCGCTTGAGCTACGACCTTCCTAAATCAAGCTATTCACCAGGACTTGTTTCATCGCCTTTACACTTTTGGATGCCTCGTTTCATTACGCAGCGACTCATTGATGGCTTTAATGCTTTTGGGCGCAGAAGCCGTGGCTTCTTAACCAACGAAGCAGTAGTAATAGCAGCCGAAACACGAACTTCGGCACCTGTGCGCATATTGCGAAATCACGATAACTTGTGCCATGTAAGCATCGGTGGACTCTATCCTTGTGGCGAGGGAGCAGGCTATGCAGGAGGCATAGTTAGCGCTGCTATTGACGGCGAACGTTGTGCTGAGGCTGTAGCTGCAATGATATAAATGCAACACTAAAAAAGTTGTTGCATGTGGTAGACACCATTTTATGCATAAAATAAAGATAGAATAATGATACCACTTTATCATTTTTTTTCTACTTTTGCAAAGCGTTAATAGCAAAGATAGGGGTGAAAAACTCTTTCATGACTTTATGTAACGCAAAACAGACAATTAAAACATCTAACAACATAAAACAATCTTTCATAGCAAAATGAAACCTACACTATTTCTTTTGGCAGCTGGTATGGGCAGCCGTTATGGTGGCTTGAAGCAATTGGACGAACTTGGCCCACATGGTGAAACCATTATGGATTACTCAATTTACGACGCAATCCATGCAGGATTTGGCAAGTTGGTATTTGTTATCCGTAAGGATTTTGAAGACGATTTCCGTCGTATCGTTCTTTCAAAGTACGAGGGTCACATTCCTTGCGAACTCGTATTCCAAAGCCTTGATGCTCTTCCCGAAGGTTTCACATGTCCAAAGGATCGTACTAAGCCTTGGGGTACTAACCACGCATTGATGATGGGCGAAAGCGTTATCAACGAACCATTTGCAGTGCTCAACTGCGATGACTTCTACGATCGCGACGCATTTAAAGTGATGGGTAAATGGTTGAGCGAACTTCCTGAAGGCTCAACAGGCAAGTATGCAATGGTTGGTTTCCGTGTGGGTAATACACTCTCAGATAGCGGAACTGTAAGCCGTGGTATTTGTGAAAACGATGCTAATCACCACCTTACTTCAGTGGTTGAACGCACAAAGATACAACGTTTTGATGGCGTTGTTAAATATCTTGATGACAACGACGAATGGGTATCAATCCCTGATACAACTCCTGTATCAATGAACTTCTGGGGCTTTACTCCCGACTATTTCAAGCATAGTACAGAGTTCTTCAAGACTTTCCTTTCTGACCCTAAGAATATGGAAAATCTTAAGAGCGAATTCTTTATTCCTCTCATGGTAGACCATTTGATTAAGACTGGTCAGGCAACTTGTGAAGTGCTTGATACTACTTCAAAATGGTTTGGTGTAACCTATCCAGAGGATCGTCCAGGTGTAGTAGAGAAGTTCCAAAAACTTGCTGACGAAGGCGTATATCCCGAAAAAATGTTCTAATCTAAAGCATTAGCAACACAAATAATTCAAATAATAAAAAGAGCGGTGAAGTGAACTCACTGCTCTTTTTGTATCTTTGCAAAACAATAAAATAGCTGTATAATAACTCATTTGCATTATCATAAAAACAATGAAAAAATCAACAATTGAAGCTTTGGCAAAAGAAAACGCATTCGACCTTATTAGCAAGGAGTGGATGCTTGTAACGGCAGGAAAAAAGGATAACTTTAACATGATGACAGCCTCGTGGGGTGGCATCGGATGGTTATGGAACAAACCTGTAGCATTTATCTTTATTCGTCCAGAGCGCCATACCTATCCATTAATAGAAGAAAACGAGTATCTTACATTGTCATTCTTGGGCAATGCCGAAGAAATGCGTAGTATTTATAACTTCTGTGGAACAAAATCAGGGCGTGACTACGACAAGGCAAAAGAAACAGGACTCGTACCTGTAGAAACCGAACATGGCACTATAGGTTTTGAACAATCGCGTCTTACAATAGAGGCACGTAAAATGTTTCGTTCGGATTTTAAACCCGAGCAATTCCTTGACAAAGAAGCGCTCGAACGTTGGTATGACGACAAGCCAGGAGGCTCATTCCATACGATGTATATAGTAGAAATAGTAAACGTTTACGAAAAGTAGCACTATAGCCAATTTAATGCCAAAAGAGTTATGTATCAAAAATTTATCATCAATCAAGCGGGTGTGTTAAAGTTTGGTCATGTGTATCTTCATCGCGAACTGCTTGAGGCAGACGAACTATGTCCGTATGGCGGTGGCGTATGGGCCATCGACGAATCGCGCCATTGCATATTACTCTATGGACGCTCTTTCGATTTTGGTAAACCCGATTTCAATGCTCTTAAACGCATAGATTGGAGTGGAATAGGAGGGAAACCTCTTCCTCTAATATATCAACCCCGTTGGCCAGATACAAATGTAGAAATACCCATTATGGTTTGAACCATTTTCTATAACAAATAAATAAAATAATGACACACGGACATGAAGTACTCCACATGATGGAAGGAAATAGTTACAAAACAAAGGCTGACTTAGTAAGTGCTATTGAAGCGCATTTCGGTAAGCAAGAACGCTTCTATACTTGCTCGGCCACTGATATGACTGCCACAGAATTGGTAGACTTTCTTGCAGCTAAAGGTAAGTTTATGCCAGCTACTGATAACAATTTTACAGTAGATAAGTCAAAGGTGTGTAAGCACTAAAGTCGTTTAAGGCTTAACACATATCTAATATATAGCTTTGAATATAAAAGATGTAAAAGTTGTTAGTTTAAAAGAAAATAAATAACTTTGCGATAGCGAACGTTTGGTAAAAACAATAACAAAGCCGTGGGAGTAAATAGTTATTACGAAAAAACTTAACGGCATTGTAAAAGTTTTACCCCTTAAACCTGCATGATATGCAAAACAATTGTCACCTTTCAAAGTTAATATTAGAGCAAGCCAAGAAATACGGCGATAAACCAGCACTGAGCTACCGCGACTATGCACTCGGAAAGTGGATACCTATTTCATGGAAGCAGTTTGCTCTCAATGTTCAGAAGGTATCGTTTGCACTTTTACGCTTAGGTGTGAAGGTACAAGAAAATATAGCAGTCTTCTCGCAAAATAAGCCTGAGACACACTACGTAGACTTTGGAGCCTATGGCATAAGAGTTGTAACCATACCATTCTATGCTACAAGCAGTGCTGCCCAAGTAACCTACATGATTAACGATGCACAAATACGTTTTCTCTTTGTAGGCGAACAGCAACAATACGATATAGCTTTTAGTGTAATCTCTGTAGCACAATCGCTTGAGAAGATAATAATCTTTGATCGATCAGTAAAGAAAAATAGCAATGATCACTTCTCTGTATACTTTGATGACTTTATCAAAGAAGAACTACAAGGTGGCATTACCGATGAACTGAAGTCAGAATACAAAAAGCGTCAAGCAGAGGCTAACTATGAAGACTTGTGTAATATACTCTACACCAGTGGTACCACTGGGCAGAGTAAGGGTGTTATGCTTACTTACGGACAATATCACGAGGGCTTCCGTGTAAACGATGCCGTATTGCCTTTGAGCGAAAATGATGTGTTCTTAAACTTCTTACCATATACTCATATCTTTGAGCGTGCATGGTGCTATTTAGGCCTCACCGAGGGGGCTTTGCAATGCGTAAATCTTCGTCCAGCTGATGTGCAACGTTCTATGCAAGAGGTGCATCCCACTTGTATGAGTGCAGTGCCACGCTTTTGGGAAAAGGTATACCAAGCCGTACTCGAAAAAATGGAGAATGGATCATTCATGGAGCGTAAACTCATTCGTGAGGCACTTGAGGTAGGGCAACGTTATTGGGTAAACTACAAGTCGAAGTGCAAGACAGCTCCACTCGGCTTATCATTACAATACAAACTTTACGACCAAACCATTATCAAGCTTTTACGCAAGACTCTTGGGCTTGAACGTGCCAATTTCTTCCCTACGGCAGGAGCTGCAGTGTCGCCCGAGGTTGAAAAGTTTGTGCATGCAGCAGGCATTAATATGGTGGTGGGCTATGGCTTGACCGAAAGCCTTGCCACAGTATCGTGCGATGTGCCAGGTAAGCCTGTAACGTTAGGTTCAGTGGGCAGACTCATCGACAAAATTGAAATAAAGTTTGGCGAGAATGATGAAATATTGCTTCGTGGCAAAACCATCACTCCTGGATATTACAAAAAAGACTCTTTAACAAAAGAAGCCATTGATGCCGAAGGTTGGTTCCATACGGGCGATGCTGGATATATGAAGAATGGTGAACTATTTTTGCGCGAACGCATAAAAGACTTGTTCAAAACGTCTAACGGCAAGTACATAGCACCGCAAATGATAGAATCGAAACTTGTTCTTGATCGCTACTTTGACCAAGTGGTCATTGTAGCAGATAAACGCAAGTTTGTGAGTGCTCTTATTGTTCCAAGCTATAAGCTCGTTGAGGATTATGCCAAGCAACAGGGCATCAATTATGGCTCACTTGAAGAGTTGTGCGAACATCCGCAGATAATGAAGTTCTTTACCGAACGCATTGAAACGTTGCAACAAGACCTTGCACATTACGAGCAGATAAAGCATTTTATCTTATTGCCACATCCCTTCACGATGGATAATGGCGAACTTACCAACACTCTCAAGGTACGTCGCCGTGTGGTTTATGAGCATTATGCCGATGCTATTGAAAA
>DJEH01000152.1:8603-16109 GCA_002431845.1 Prevotellaceae bacterium UBA5903
ATTTTTAAAACAACTATACATTATACATGATTACCTCCGATCAACTTAAAGACGCCCAAAACCGTGTAGAGGCTTTGCACCGCTACCTTGATATTGATGCAAAAAAAATGCAACTTGAAGAAGAACAGTTGCGTACACAAGACCCTGGTTTTTGGGACGATGCAAAGCGTGCAGAAGAACAGATGAAGAAGGTAAAGGGTATTGAAAAATGGATTGAAGGCTACAAACAGGTAAAAACACTTGTAGACGAACTTGCGCTTGCATTCGACTTTTACAAAGAAGAAATGGTGACTGAGGAGGAAGTAGATGCAGATTACACCAAATGTATAGATGCAATTGAGGCTCTTGAACTTCGCAATATGTTGCGTCAGGAAGAGGACCAAATGTCGTGTGTATTGAAGATAAACTCGGGTGCTGGTGGTACGGAAAGTCAAGATTGGGCTTCAATGCTCATGCGTATGTATATGCGCTATGCCGAAGCACAAGGTTACAAATGCACTATTTCTCATTTGCAAGATGGCGATGAGGCTGGTATCAAAACCGTAACGATGGAGATTGAGGGCGATAGTGCCTATGGATACCTAAAGAGCGAGAATGGTGTGCATCGCCTTGTGCGTGTATCACCTTATAATGCTCAAGGAAAGCGTATGACATCTTTTGCCTCTGTGTTTGTAACTCCATTGGTAGACGATACCATTGAGGTGTATGTTGATCCCTCTAAAATATCGTGGGACTTATTCCGCTCTGGTGGTGCTGGTGGACAGAATGTCAATAAGGTAGAAACGGGTGTACGCCTTCGTTATCAATATACCGATCCCGATACAGGCGAGGAAGAAGAAATACTTATTGAGAACACCGAAAGTCGCAAACAACTTGAAAATCGTGAAAACGCCATGCGCTTGTTGCGCTCTCAACTTTACGATCGTGCGTTGCAAAAACGCAAAGCTGAACAGGCTAAGATAGAGGCGGGCAAGAAGAAGATTGAGTGGGGTAGCCAAATACGTAGCTATGTGTTTGACGACCGACGAGTAAAAGATCACCGCACAGGCTACCAAACAAGCGATGTTAATGGCGTGATGGACGGCAAGATAGATGGCTTTATCAAAGCTTATTTGATGGAGTTTTCAGAAAAAGGAAACGAGTAACAAATAATATAAATATATCTTTACCATGAACGAAAAAAAGAATTTAAAGCGCAAGGCTCGCGAAGCTTTGCAAAGAAGACAAGCTAACAGAGTGGTAAATGGCATATTCATTGCTCTCATCTTGATAGCAGTGTTAGCTTTGGCCGCTTATTGGGCAATAGCTAATTAAAGAAGAATAATGTGGTCTTGTGTTCTCTATGTTAAATATAGAGAAGCAAGACCTTAATTTTTTATCAGATTTTCATGGCTTTAGAAATTGAACGAAAGTTTTTGGTAAGTGGCGATTACAAGTCGCTTTCAACCTCACATAGCCGTATCAAACAAGGCTATATTTGCAGTGCAAAGGGCAGAACAGTACGTGTGCGCATACGTGATAAAAAAGGTTATCTTACAATTAAAGGCCCTTCGCTAAATGGTGGCCTTTCGCGTTATGAGTTCGAAAAAGAGATTACGCTTGATGAGGCGCTATCGCTGATGATGCTGTGCGAACCTGGCATTGTGGATAAAACACGTTGGCTTGTGCCTATGGGCAATCACACTTATGAGGTGGATGAATTTTATGGTGATAACGAAGGATTAGTTGTAGCAGAGGTAGAGCTAAAGAGCGAGAATGAGCCGTTTGAACGTGCACCCTTCTTGGGGCAAGAGGTAACAGGCGACCGCAAATATTATAATTCATCGTTACGCATACACCCTTATAAAGACTGGAAATAATTGCCAAAACTTACTATCTTGTTTTTTCTCTTTGTAATATCCATGTATCACTTTATTGATTAATAACATAAAAAAGTAACAAATCATAAGAATTGTTACTTTTTTATTAAATACAATTGCTCTATAAGCCGTAAATTTGTAGAGTGTTATCGAAGCAGAAAACGTGTAGAGATCGCAATATCTCTTTTTCTGTTTCGTGAAAAGGAGAAATAACAAATTATTTAAAAAGAATATATAAAGGATATGAGCTTTAACCTTCCAAAGACAGACAAAAAGCGAGTGGTGATTGTAGGCGGTGGCTTCGGTGGCCTAAAGTTAGCAAACAAATTGTGTAACAGCAATTTCCAAGTGGTATTGGTAGACCGTAATAATTATCATCAATTTCCCCCATTAATCTATCAAATTGCATCGGCAGGTATTGAACCAAGCTCAATCTCTTTCCCATTCCGTAAGATATTCCAAAAGCGCAAAGACTTCTTCTTTCGTATGGCAGAAGTGCGCTCTATCTTTCCCGAACACAAAATTATCCAAACCTCAATAGGCAAGGTTAGCTATGATTATTTGGTGTTGGCAGCAGGTGCGACAACCAATTTCTTTGGCAATAAAAATGTAGCCGAAAATGCCATGCCGATGAAAAATGTAGGCGAGGCCATGGGCTTGCGTAATGCCTTACTTGATAATTTTGAGCGTGCACTAACTTGTGCTACCGACAAGGAGCGTCAAGAGTTGCTCAATGTTGTGATTGTGGGTGGTGGTGCCACAGGTGTAGAAATTGCGGGAGCTCTGAGCGAGATGAAAAACTTTGTCTTGCCTAAGGATTATCCCGACCTTCCCACTTCGCTCATGAACATCTATCTTATTGAGGCAGGCCCACGATTGCTTGCAGCGATGAGTCCTGAAAGCAGTCAAAAGGTTGAAAAATATTTGCGCACAATGGGTGTAAACGTGTTACTCAACAAGATGGTTACAGATTATAAAGACCATAATGTGCAACTAAAAGATGGTAGTAGCATTGCCACTCGTACTTTTATATGGGTGAGTGGTGTGATGGCTCAACCTGTTGGCAACCTCGACGATTCGCACCTTGGGCGTGGACGTCGCATCGTTGTTGATGAGTACAATCGCGTAGAAGGACTAGAGGATGTTTTCTGCATTGGCGACCAGTGCATCATGCCAAAGGGCGACGATAAATGGCCTGGCGGACACCCACAATTGGCGCAGGTAGCTATCCAACAAGGTAATAATTTAGCAAAGAACCTTAAGCGTTTGGCAAATGGAAAAGAAATGAAACCTTTCCAGTACAAAAACCTTGGTACAATGGCCACTGTAGGTCGTAACCGTGCCGTAGCAGAGTTTAGCAAGATGAAGTTCGGTGGCTTTATGGCATGGGCGCTTTGGCTTGTGGTTCACTTGCGTTCTATTTTGGGCGTGCGTAACAAGCTCATCGTACTCTTTAACTGGTTGTGGAACTACATATCTTACTCACAGTCGTTGCGCATGATTATCTATGCAAAGAAGGCCAAAGAGGTAATCGACCGCGAAAAGCGCTTGGCATCAACACACTGGGGTACAGATTTGCTTAGCGAGGGTTCTGAAGACCCTAACAATACAGTTGATGACTAATCATCAATAGCATACACTTTTTTTATCTTTTAGATAATATAGCAATACAGTCTTTGAATATGTAAAAGCATATGTTCAAAGGCTGTATTGTTGTGTAATATTTTACCAATTTTATGTTAAAGCCATGTCATACAATTGTTTAAGAGGTGCTAAGAGCAAAGAAAATAAGCAATTTCTTTGCTCTTACCTATGGTTTGCAGTAACTTTGCGGAACAAACGAAAACAAATTATAACACATATATGATGACAGCTAACGAAATCCGTGACTCGTACAAGAAATTCTTTGAGTCAAAAGGACATACCATCGTACCATCGGCTCCTATGGTCATAAAGGATGACCCCACATTGATGTTTACCAATGCAGGTATGAACCAATGGAAGGATATCATTCTCGGGCAAAGAGACCCTGAACCACGCCGCCGCACCGACTCTCAAAAGTGCTTAAGAGTTAGTGGTAAGCACAACGATCTTGAAGAAGTAGGCCACGATACCTATCACCACACCATGTTTGAGATGTTGGGCAATTGGAGTTTTGGCGACTATTTTAAAGAAGGAGCTATTGATTATGCATGGGAATATTTGGTAGATGTGCTTCACCTCGATCCCAACGATTTGTATGCTACAGTGTTCGAAGGTTCACCCGAGGAGAACTTGGGTAGAGATGACGAAGCTGCTAAAATATGGCTGAAGCATCTGCCTGCTGACCACATCATTAATGGTAACAAGCACGACAACTTTTGGGAAATGGGCGATACAGGTCCTTGTGGCCCTTGCTCAGAAATCCACTTGGATAGCCGTACACCCGAAGAAAAAGCAAAGACTCCTGGCTACGAACTTGTAAATAAAGACGACCCACAGGTTATTGAAATATGGAACATCGTGTTCATGCAGTATAACCGTAAGGCCAATGGCTCGCTCGAACCACTTCCTATGCACGTTATCGATACCGGTATGGGGTTTGAACGTTTGGTTCGTGCTATTCAAGGTAAAAATTCAAACTACGATACCGACATATTCCAACCCATTATCAAGAAGATTGGCGAACTCTCTGGCTTTGAATATGGCAAGGACGAAAAGATTGATGTGGCCATGCGTGTCATTGCAGATCACTTGCGTGCCATTGCATTCTCTATTGCCGATGGTCAGTTGCCATCAAATGCTAAAGCGGGTTATGTAATACGCCGTATTTTGCGTCGTGCCGTTCGCTATGCGTACACCTTCTTAGGACAACGCGAAGCATTCCTTTGCAAACTTGTTCCTACACTCGTGCAGGAAATGGGCGAAGCCTATCCCGAATTAGTAGCGCAACAAGTGCTGATTGGCAAGGTAATGCAAGAGGAAGAAGAGAGCTTTTTGCGCACCTTGTCTACTGGTATCAACATGCTTGAGGCTGTTATAGCTGACACAAAGAAAAACGGCAAAAAGGTGGTTGATGGCGAAAAAGCCTTTACTCTTTTCGACACTTATGGCTTCCCTCTCGACCTCACAGAGCTTATCTGCCATGAAAATGGACTTGAGGTAGACGAAGAAGGTTTCAATGCCGAAATGCAAAAGCAAAAGGAGCGTGCACGCAATGCAGCTGCAGTCGAAACAGACGATTGGGTTGTGTTAAAAGAAGGCGAAACTGAGTTTAAGGGATGGGACACTACGTCAAGTGATTGCCACATATTACGCTATCGCCGTGTGCAACAAAAAAAGCAAGTGTTCTACGAAATCACTTTAGACCAAACACCATTCTATGCAGAAATGGGTGGTCAGGTAGGTGATCAAGGTTGGCTTATTGATGGTGATGAGAAGATTGAAGTATTCGACACAAAGAGAGAGAACAATCTGCCTATCCACTTAACTAAAAAGCTACCTACACACCCTGAGCACACCTTCCATGCAGTGGTAAACGAGAAGTTGCGTAGCGGAAGCGAAGCAAACCACTCTGCAACTCACCTCTTAGATCAAGCTCTCAGAGAGGTGCTCGGTACACACGTTGAGCAAAAGGGTTCGCTCTGTACACCAGACTATTTGCGCTTTGACTTCTCACACTTCCAAAAGGTTACAGCCGACGAATTGCGTCAGGTAGAACGCATTGTCAATCGTCGCATTCGCGAGGATATCCCTCTCCAGGACCATCGCGATGTGCCTATGGAAGAGGCTAAAAAGCTTGGTGCTATCGCTCTCTTTGGTGAGAAGTATGGCGACAAAGTACGCGTCGTACAGTTTGGTAAGAGCGTAGAGTTCTGCGGTGGATGCCACGTAAAGAGCACTGGTAAGATTGGGTTGTTCCGCATTGTTTCAGAGAGTAGTGTTGCTGCTGGCGTGCGCCGTATTGAGGCTATAACAGGTCAGGCTGCCGAAGAAAGCGTATACGCCCAACAAGATGTTCTTACACAACTCAAGGCATTCTTCAACAATGCCAAAGACCTCACTGCTGCTATCCAAAAGACCATCGAAGAGAACGATGGACTCAAAAAGCAAGTAGATGAGTATGTAAAGAAACAAATAGCAAGTTTGCGCGACAAACTTGTTGCAAATGCCGAAGTTCACGATGGCATAAATTTGGTTAAGTGTGTAATACCTACCTCTATTGCTCCCGAAGCAGTTAAGGACCTTGCATTTCAAGTTTCAGGTTCATTGCCTAATAACACATTGTGTGTATTAGGTTCAACTCACGAGGGTAAACCTCTACTTACAGTGATGATTAGCAAGGACCTTGTTGCAAGTCGCAAACTCAATGCCGGACAGTTAGTTCGCGAAGCAGCCAAACTCATCAAGGGTGGTGGCGGTGGTGCTCCCCACTTTGCTACTGCAGGTGGTAAGGATGCCAACGGCCTCGAAGATGCAGTAAAAAAGATTATAGAAACAGCATTGGCTTAAAGCTGTAAAGAATAAAATATAAAACATAAAGAAGGCTTTGCTCCTATTTTGAGAGCAGAGCCTTCTTTGTACTTTATAGGCATTAAAGTGCCATTTACCATGTAGTTGAGCAACAAAATTCAATAAGATTAGCAGAAAGTAAAGTACAAAAGCTATCAGTATCAGAAAAAAATAGTATATTTGCAGCCGATTATAGAGTCCTAAGGGGCTAAAACAAAGAGATTGTGACAAATGAGAGCACAATCCGCCTCTCGGAAAAACCCGTTTATACAAATTAAAAATGTACGCAATCGTAGAGATTAACGGTCAACAGTTCAAAGCTGAAGAAGGCAAAAAGCTTTTCGTAAACCACATCAATGGTGCAGAAAATGGCCAAACTGTTGAATTTGAGAATGTGTTGTTGATTGACAACAACGGCGATGTTAAAGTAGGCGCTCCTACTGTAGAAGGTGCCAAAGTAGTATGCGAAGTAGTTTCTTCACTCGTTAAGGGCGACAAGGTTCTTGTATTCCACAAGAAGCGTCGTAAGGGCTATCGCAAGCTCAATGGTTATCGTCATCAGTTCACTGAAGTGACAATCAAGAACGTAATTGCTTAATCACATTAAAAAAGTTTTAGAAAAATGGCACACAAGAAAGGTGTAGGTAGTTCTAAGAACGGTCGTGAATCAGCTTCACAAAGATTAGGCGTTAAGATTTGGGGTGGTCAAACTTGCGTTGCAGGTAACATTATTGTTCGTCAACGTGGCACTGTTCACTATCCTGGTAAGAATGTTGGCATGGGTAAAGATCACACTCTTTATGCCCTTGTTGATGGTGTAGTTAGCTTCCACCGTGGTCAGCGCGACCGCAGTGTTGTTTCTGTAGAAGAGGCTAACGCTTAACGCACAATAAAGAACAAAAACCTACTAAGAAGTCGGATAAAGTCTTTAAAGATTTATCCGACTTCTTATTTTTTTGTAATATCTAAATGGTTAAATTTGCAATCTCAATTTGCTTAGTTACACTATCAAATTAGCTATTAAGTAGGTATTCAAAATTATTTATATAATCATGCTCTACATTAATTGATATGCCTTAGCACATTGTTTCCGCCAGAACCACAGGCTTCATCGGTCACGTAGCCCGCTACGCTCCCTTTTCAGCCTATGCTTCTG
>DJEH01000058.1:0-9294 GCA_002431845.1 Prevotellaceae bacterium UBA5903
AAGGCATATCAATTAATGTAGGACATAATTCTATAAATTAATTTTGAATACCTACTTAAAGAATAGATAAAGCCGAATGGACAAGATTTATAAAATCGTCCTTTTTCCACCCATATAAATCTAAAAAGGGGCAATCTATCTTTTCACGATAAATTGCCTCTTCATTATTTCTTACTGAACAAGTGCAAGCACAAGTTAGTAACGTTCTTATTATTCAGCGTTCTGAATTGTGCAGATACTTACACGGTTCCAATCGCTCTCAGAGAACATGTTGCCAACGCCTTGACCCTCGGCAGAGATGCGGCTTGCTGCAATGCCATATTTATTAACAAGGATAGTCTTAACAGCCTCAGCACGAGCAAGAGCTATCTTAGCGTTGATTTCGGCACTACCCTCTGGCGAAGCGTAACCCTTGATTGAAACAGTGCTCTTCTTGTGGTTCTTCAAGAAGGTTGCAACACGTTCTACGTTAGGAAGTTGTGAAGCATCAACTGTACTCTTGCCTTGACGGAACGTAACTGTTTGTTCCAAACTATTGGTGCTGTGAGTGATAGTCTTAACAATCTCGTTAGGCTTTTGGTTGCGTGCATCGTTGAGTTGTTGTTGCAAGTTGCGAGCATTGGCAGCAAGTTTAGCAATCTGTGCGTCCTTGTCGTTTACTTGTGCGCGTAGGTCGTTTACTTTAGCATTCAAACCATCAACTTCGGCTTGGTCGTAAGCCTTAACAAAGGTCATGTAGTGCTTACCATTGCTGTGGTTCTTAAAGTGGTAAGTAACACCTGCAAGCATCTCAATAGCACTTTGGTTCACGTTGTAACCAAGTTCCTTGTTAGCATTTTTGTTCATGTTGTAAACGATGGCTGGCTTCAACGAAACTGTCCATGCCTTGAGCTGACCCAAGTTAAAGTTGAAGTTAAAGCCATACTTAGAGGTGAGATAGCTAATATCTGAACCCATTGAGCTATTGTAGTAATCGTGTCCCCAACCTGCACCGATAGCAGCTTCAACCTCAAACAAACGGGGTTGTCCTTTATAGCCACAAATTGCGTTTGAAAGGTTTACTCTTGCTATTAAAGATAAGTTTGTAGCATCAACGAGATTAGCACTTGGTGTTACCTTTGCAGCAGCTGTAAGTTGGCCTGTAAAGCCTAAGATGGGAGTAACCTGCTTGCTAAGTTCAACACCAGCTACAGGCTTTATGCCCTTAAAGAATTTGGTGTGGCTTGTCTTTACAATACCACCACCTACTACGCCTACCGACCAATTGTCGAAAAAGCGAGAACCTTGAACTGACTTTTGGGCTCCTGCAGTGAGCACCGCTGCACTCATAGCTGCAATAGTTAAAATTTTTTTCATTGTGAATGTTATAATAATAATTTATTGTTTTAAGCATATTCTCCTATTTTTTTATGTAGCAAAGAATATGCCATTAAGTATAATATTTTTATACAACCTTAAATTAGGAATATGCAAAAGTAAGCAAAAATTCTTCATCCTGCCTCAAAAAACGTTCTTACGGTGTAAAAATACGTCATAAAAGAACAATAAAACATATCATAGCTTTGCCAATCCAAAGCATTCTTTTATATTTGCGTTACGAATGAAAAATACTTGTCAATAGGTGTTTTACATACGTATAAACATATTTATTAAACAACATAAAAAGCATTATCCCATGGAAAATCAAGAACAGAACGACGGTCAGTTGAAGATTGAACTTACTCCTGAAGTTGCCGAAGGCATCTACGCAAACCTTGCTATCATCACTCACTCTAGCGCTGAGGTTGTAATGGATTTCATCCGCGTGCTTCCTGGTGTACCCAAGGCTAACGTTAAGAGCCGCATCATCCTTGCACCCGAACACGCAAAGCGTTTGCTCTATGCTCTTCAAGACAACATCGTAAAATACGAAAAGGCATTTGGCACTATCAACCTTCCTGGTGCAGAAGCTGCTCCTCAAGGTGGTCGCACAGCCACTCCTTTCGGTGTACCCGAGGGTAACGCTTAATTCGTAGCTGACCCAACATTCATTTCAATAAAAATAAAGCCGTATGAGCATCTGTTCATACGGCTATTTTTATTGTTTTATACTTCTAAAACTACTACATATTCTATACTTTTTGCAACTTTTGCAGAAATAATAAGATTGCACCTAATTTCATTAACAAATAATTCGTACATTTGACAAATTAAAAGAGCAAAATACACATATTTTTCCCTTACTAAGTCCACTTATCATGTGGCACACACATACTTAATCTTTCTAAATCACTAAAACCTTTTTACAATGAAAAAACATTTTCTTTACCTTTTGGCTGCCAGCATGACATTGAGTGGCACCACTTTGTTTACCACATCGTGTGGTGACGACGACCCTACCATTGTAACTCCATCAACTCCAAGCGACCCTGGTGATACACCCACACCAAGCAATCCTCAAGGCAACAAAAAACTTACAAGCGTAGAGCAAAAGCAAAAACTCGAGAGCATTGCCAAAGCCTTTATGGGCGAGGTAAAGGCCAACAACTTTAGCCAAATTGCAGATTTGGCAGACTACTGCTTTAATCATTATGTAGACAACGACGACTTTGACGAAGACGATGTTATCAGCGAATGGTTTGAAGATGCACTTAACGCTTCGACCAGTTTGGTAAAAGCCAAGACAGAAAGATCGGGCTCGTGGGTTAAAGACACTAAATTGTATGACCGCACCATTATGCTTGCCAACTTTACAGGCCACTTCACTGCACAAAAAAACTCGTGGAAAAAGGAAAAAGCAAGCGACTTGCAATTTAACTTTACCGACCAAGATGGCAAGGCGTGCAACATTACCGTAACCTCTTCGGGCAGCACCAAGAAGGCTTATATTTCAGATAGCGAAGACTGGTATGACTACAACTACGACAAGGCTTCTGGCACCTACACCGACTACATTAACAAGTACAAAAACTACGTAATGGTGCCTGAGCAAATTACTATATCGCTCACTCAAAATGGTGTTAAACAAGTTGCTACCGTTTTAAACATCAACCATAGCGAGTTTACAGGGCCAGAATTAGACCTTTCGAGAGATGGGCTATCAACCAACGTTACTGTTAATATAGCCAACTTTACATGGTGCATACAGCGCGCTGAATATTCTGTAAAAAGCCATAAGGCTGGCATTAGTGGCTATATGAAGAAGAACGACAACGTTATGCTTAAGTTTAGTGCCGATGCCAACGACATTGAAGCTAACAACGAGGATTTAAATAAAGCTGGAAGCGCGTCTATTAACTTCGACCTTTTGGGACAATTGCAGATAAAAGGCTCTTGTTCTAACGTAAAGGCTTATGCCGACCTTTTAGAGAAAGCCGATGATAACGACGAGAACGAAACGCTATTTAAGAGCTACTTAAGCCAAGCACAAGAGCTTACAGACATTAGCGTGTTCTACGACAAGGGCTCTGTAAAACAAGCTTGCATTAAACTTATGGCATTCAAAGAAGAGTCGGCTTGGAACCCCGCTAACAGCTATTGGTATGCAGACCCTGTTATTCAGTTCGACGACGGCACCACTTATTCTACCTTCAGTGCCTACTTCAACGAAAGCGATTTCCGCTCTGTTATCGACACCTTTAACAATTTGATTGAAGGCTACGAAAAGCTATTTGACAGATAAAAACGCCTGTAGCTGCAACCTTTTGCAGCACCAAATCTATACAAGTTTTGCACAAGCATGGTTGGCTTTTGCAAAACTTGTATTTTTTACCCACTATCAACACTTGCATTGGGCTTATGCGTTACTTTTCCGTTATATTATTACTATTTTTGGGGGCATGTGGCACGCTGCATCGGTGCATGGCTCAAACCGATAGCACTAAGCAGATAGACATTGAACATGAGGCCGCAGTAGTGGCATGGAAAAGCCGCAACATGCTTAAGCAGTCTGAGGCTGGCCACACTCGTTGGCAGATGGAACATTTGCAACTATTGCCCCAAATTATGGGCAATGCCGACCCTTTGCGATACACGCAATCGCTCCCCACTGTGCAAACCTCGGACGAGGTGGATGCCGGACTGCATGTGCAAGGATGTGCTTCGGGGCAAAATGCGGTGATGCTGGGTGATGCCGTTGTTTACAACCCCGCACACTTGTTGGGCATATTTTCGGCATTCAATGCCAACCACTTCAGCCAACTTGATTTTTCTACACTTTCTATGCCACAAACGCCCAACCGCGTAGGTGGTACGCTAAAAATGTTGCTGCCCGAACTGCCCACCATTACACCCTCAAAAAAGGCTAAAGCCGACCTTAGCATAGGCCCTATGTCGGCACAAGGCACACTGCGGCTACTGCTATCGCCCAAGTTGCAAATGGTTATGTCGGCGCGTCAAGCCTACATGAACTTGCTCTACAAAAGATGGCTGACCTTTGATGGAAACGAAACGCAATATGCCTTTGGCGACTACAACCTTACGCTCTCTTACAAGCCCAACGCTAACAATGTTGTTACTATCAATGGCTATTTTGGCAACGACAATGCACGCTACTATGCCGATAGCTACCAAATGCAAACACAGCTAAAGTGGAGTAACTATGCCGTGCAGTGCTCGTGGATGCACGTGGCTCGTAGACAATGGAACATTGAACAGAGCGTGTTTTCGTCGGGCTATGCCAATAGGTTTTCGCTGAAAGAAGAGGCTTTAAACTTCTATCTACCCTCACACATACGCACGCATGGCTACCACCTTCGTGCCGAAAACCACCATTGGAGTTTAGGCACAGAGTACTTGATGCACCAAGTGCTACCACAATCGCCCCAAACTACTAATAGCTACTATGCACCCACCATTCACACGGGCGAGACCCTCAACCACGAGCTATCGGCCTATGCTCAATACGCCACGACGTTTGCCCACAATGCCCTTCAACTATCGGCTGGCATAAGAACTTGCTTTTTTTTAAGTGCCGACAAGCAACGCTATCTGCGCCCATCGCCCCAAATAAAACTGGCATGGAGGCTCAGCCCCGAACATAAACTAACGGCACACCTAAGCCTCAGCAACCAGTTTATTCACCAAGCGGGGTTCTCATCGCTGGGGCTACCAACGGAGTTTTGGTTCGCATCAAGCAAGGACCAAAAACCGCAATGGAGCCAAAATCTGTCGCTTCTTTACGACTTTACACCCACGGCTTCGGCCTTCAGCCTAACCGCCGAGGCGTATGTAAAACGGCTTTATAACCAAAAGGAATACAACGACAATGTGTTTTCGCTATTGCAATCAGACTACTCGCTGCAGCAGGTGTTACTATCGGGCAAAGGCATAAACTATGGTATTGGGCTGCAACTAATAAAGCAGCGCGGACGCTTAACAGGCTGGTTAAGCTATGCCTTCGGGCGCTCGTTGCGCAAGTTTGATGGGCTATATGCTGGCCATTCGTACCCCTCAAATTATGAGCGCCTGCATGAGGTAAACCTCGTGGCCAACTTGCGTATTTCAGCTCGCATTACGCTGAGCATGGTGGGCATTGCTGCTTCGGGCACTCCCTTTACAGCTGCTCACGACCTCTATCTTATTAATGGCTACATTGTGGCTGAATATGGCGAGCACAATGCTTGCCGACTTCCTTGGTACAAACGCATTGACCTCAGTGCAAACTTTCAGCTTAAGCCACATGGAACCCTCATGCATGGCATAAACCTCTCGTTGCTCAATGCATTTGGCTTTCGTAACAAGCAGTTTTACCGCTTGAGCACCAAGAACAATCAGCTAAATTACCACCCCGTTAGTTTTGTCAAGATACCATTGCCATCAGTTAGTTATTACCTCAAATTTTAAGCATCTGCATCATGAAGTCATTGTTTGCTTTTTTATTAACTATATGCCTCTTTGCCTCGTGCAGCGAGGACCCTATCATCTCGCAAGAACCCCAGCTGGTTGTAGAGGGATGGATTGACAGCGACAACTATCCTATGGTGTTTGTCACCACATCGTTGGCTATTGGGCGGAGTGACAACCTATCGTCCGACCTTACAGACCATTTGCTTAAATGGGCCAAAGTAACTGTGAGCGACGGCACTACCGAGGTGGTGCTAACGGGCAAGTATATGAAGAATTTTTATCCACCTTATGGTTTTACCACCACCGACCTTAAAGGCAAATGTGGCAACACCTACCACCTAACGGTAGACTATCCGCCCTATCATGCCGAAGCTACCACCACCATTCCGCCCCGCCCCTTAATTGACTCCGTCACAGTGGCTCCGCTCTCGCCCAACGATACACTATATGGCGTAAAACTGCACATCTCTGAAAATGCAACTCCACAAGGAGGGGGATATAAACTATTTGCTATGCGCAAAAACAAAGATAGCTATCCGCTCTCGTGCTACATGGGCACCTTTCAGGCCTCAATACTCAACCTACCTACGCAATTGCCCGTATACAATGTGCACAAAATGGACTACAAGGAATTTTCGCCCTACTTTGGTCCTACCGACACGCTCAGCATTAAAGCAGCTGTTGTAGACAACGATGCACTGCAATTTTGGAACGCCTTTGAGAGCTATGTGTCGCTCTCAAAAAGTCCGTTTTTGGCTCCTAACGAAAATATCAAGGGAAACGTTACAGGGGCATTAGGCTATTGGTTTGGCTACGGATGCAACTCTTATGTGGTTTATCCCCCCGCGACGTTAAAAAACAATTGTCAGTAAATTGTTCTATTTTTCGGTTTCTGAAGATTTTATAGCCTTCGTAGTTGCTTTGTTTTTGACAAAGCAAAATTATTTTCTAAACAAGCGATTTTTGAGCACTTTTTCATAAATAGCTGATTATCAACAACTTACGAATTTTAAAACTGCTAAACATGCAATCATAAGCCCTTATAAAGGCTTTATAACACCACAAGGATACGTATCCTAAGCACCTAAGGATACGTATCCTAAGCACCTAAGGATGCGTATCCTTACACCCTAAGGATGCGTATCCTTACACCCTCGCAACAGATTTCTTACCTTAAAAGGAGACAATTATCCCTAAAAAGCGATTTTTTAATGTCTATTTGAAGCAAAAAGTTGTACAAAAAATATTGGTCAATTTTTCGGATTTTGCATAGCTACACAAAAAGAGCCAAATTAAGTTTGTGGTTTACCATAATTGGGCTTCAGCCTGTTTTATTAAACCCAAAACTCAAGGAACTAACCTTTAATACCACAACAAAACATTAAAAAAAAATGACAGAATCAAAACTACAAATTTCGATTGCCAATGGCAGTCAGCAAGTGATGGGCGAGGTGGGAACCTCCATTCAGAACAACTACATAAACCAACCCGTTGAGCCCGACCCTTCCGACCGCCTTGTGGTGGTGCTTGGTGCAGGCATGGATGCAGCTTTGGGTATGGACACCATGCAGAGCGTGCTACCCAACATAGCCCGTTATCTCGAAACAGAAAGGGGAGATGAAGAGGACAAAGTGTTGAGGAATACTATCAAGAATGTACGTTTTAAGTTCGACAAATTTGTTGAGAAACAAATGAACAAACTTGTAAGAGAACTCGACGACGACATCGAGAGTGTGTGCCGAAAGGTGCAGAACGAAATAGACAATAACCCCAACCTCAATGAAACCGACCGCAAGTTGGGACGCATCATTGTGAGCATTTTTAAGAAAATTGCCGACATAAAAATGCAAGCTACCATCGACACCGAAACGCAGCAACTCATTGAAGAGGTGCTTGAAACCACCGTGACCGAGGAAACACTCATCGACTTTTCAACCGTGACGTATACCCCCACCTACCACGAGGTGATAAGCCATATATTGCGACAAAGCATAGAGCAAAACCAATCGGCAGTGTTGCGCCATGTTTATCACAACATGTTCGACCTTGAGCGCCTCTTGGCCGACTATTTCTTTGGCTTTTTTACACACCAATCTTCGCCTATCCGCACCTATCTATACATAGCATGGACCATGTGGGCCTACTTTGTGCGTGAGGAACAGAGGGTTACACCAGCCTTCAGTGCGAGCCCATTATGGCGCGAACTATCCGAAAAACCTTGCCGCCTCATATCGCTAAACTACACCACCTTTGCTCAACAAACCAAGGCCGATGCCATCTATTTTAATGGCTGCTTGAGCAACCATTTGGACGTGGAGAACAAAAACGTACTCGACTTTGGCGCCCCTATCAGTGAGTTTTCGCCCTTCGACTTTTTTAAACACACGTTGCCGCAAGAACTGAGTTTTGAGCCTGGCGAAGAGCGTTTGCCCATGCCCGATTTTATTCCGCACTTAAAGATTAAGCCCGTCATCTCTAACCGCTATGTTGAGGTGTGGCACAGGGCTGGTGCTGCCATGAGGCGAGCCAACGACATTGTGTTGTTGGGGTGCTCGCTCTCGTCGGCCGACGACTTTTTTAGCGAAATGCTATGTGCCAATCCGCAGGCACGCATCACATTTGTAAACAACGATATTGATGCGCTTGTACCCAATGTGTGCCAACTCTTTCAGCTCACCCCTCGCCGCCGTTCGGTGTTGCTGCGCAATGGCCGCAAATGTTACATCTATAACAACCGCATACATTTGGTTGAGGCCGACTTGGGCAGTATGAAAAGTTTGAACGAGGTGATAAATGGGTGAGAAACATGAATAGAATAGGGGGGAGAATGGGCTTTCTACACGAATTATCATGAATTGGTCATGAATTTTATACCGAATTGGTGCTACACGCTGTATGTTAAATTCATGATCCTTCGTGCTCCTTTCGTACAAATTCTTTGCTTTTTCTTTGCGTTTTGCTTGCTTTGTACTATCTTTGCACCACGAAACATCAAGAGCAGTTGCTCTCAGAGTTGTAAAAACTGAACAGAGCAAACTCACCAACCGAGTGACAGGAAACCACGGTGGTAAAGTTACGATGTGGAAGTATCAACATTTTATATTCACTTCAAACATTATCCTGACATGATAGACAATCCATTCTATGCTCAATTTTCGGCTCGTTTTGCTGAAGAAACACTTCAATCTCTCATCGAATCTTTTAATGGCCAAGTAGGCAATCGCGGTTGGTCGTCGGCTCGCGCTTATCACGATCGTGCCCTCATCGACGAATTTAAGCGTCGCGGAATCGACCTATCTGCCGTTTGTAAAGATGGTTGCACATCGTTTGCTCACAAGGTGGAACTCAATGCCGATGGTACCGCATTGCAAATAATAAAATAGCGTTTTGTTACTCCCACTGTCGCTCTTTGATGGCACATTAGGGGGGACACAGAATGCTCCAGACAAAATAAAAATCCCTTTTGCA
>DJEH01000058.1:9350-9730 GCA_002431845.1 Prevotellaceae bacterium UBA5903
TGCAAAAGGGATTTTTATTTTGTGTGGGAAAGTTCAATAATTATTGCCGTCCAAACCTTTGAAAAAATAAATCCCGAAGTCCTATTTTACAGGGCTTCGGGAAGGATTTTTATGCTCTTTTGAGTTTTACCAGACAATATAATGAAATGAATGTAATTGTTTACTTGTATAATTAGGCTATAAATCTATTGTATCTTTTTCCATCTATCCATCTAAATAATAAGCTATGTTGCAAGTCCTGTAGGGACGACATATCAGAGAATAGGGGCTTGCCCCTATCGTACCCATTTTATTAATGTGTTGCATGACTATCCCCCTCTCACCTTGAGGGGAGAGGGGAAGCAAACCCAAGAGGTCTGCAGGGGAGTGGGGTGAAAGAA
>DJEH01000059.1:0-7930 GCA_002431845.1 Prevotellaceae bacterium UBA5903
ATGAGACACAATAAAAAATTCAACCATTTGAGCCGTACTGCTTCTCATAGAGGAGCTATGCTTTCTAACATGGCTTGCTCTTTGATTAAGCACAAAAGAATCACTACGACTCTTGCTAAGGCTAAGGCACTTAAGAAGTACGTAGAGCCATTAATCACCAAGAGCAAAGAAGATACGATGAACTCTCGTCGTGTTGTATTTAGCTATCTTCAAGATAAAGTGGCTGTTACAGAGCTTTTCCGTGAGGTTCGTAGCCGTGTACTCGACCGTCCAGGCGGTTACACTCGCATTATCAAAACTGGTTTCCGTGCCAGCGATGCTTCTGAAATGTGCTTCATCGAACTCGTAGACTTTGATGAGAACATGGCTAAGACTAAGAAGAAGGCTACTCGTACTCGTCGTAGCAAGAAGGCTACTGCTGCCGCTGCCGAAGCTCCTGCAACTGAAGCTCCTGCTACTGAAGAGGCAAAGGCTGAATAATCAATAAGCTTATTATTGCGGTTTGGATAAAAACTTAGTTTTTTATTCTTCTGTAACTCTTATAAAGAGGGTGTGTCAATTAGGCATGCCCTCTTTTTTTGCTTACCATGAGCACGAATGGCCGAATACGTAAATGTTTCCATTTGAGTCTTATGATATTTGTTTGCAATTATTGCTGTCCAGCAAAACTTTTGAAAAATCCTTCCCGAAGTCCTATTTTACAGGGCTTCGGGAAGGATTTTTATGCTCTCTTGAGTTTTACCGGATAGTTTGCAATGATTATGTTTGAATTTAACAAAGATTAATTCATCCGGGGGGGGTAAAACATAATAAATGTTTACATTTGCGATAAAAATTAAAGATGGCACATAGAATATAAATGAATAGAGGAAAAATGTGTTAAATAATTAAACAAATAAGGTATGAAAAGAAAATGGTTAATCATCGGCATGCTGAGCGCTTTAGGTATATTGGCAGCGCATGCTGAGGAGGGCGTAACGTTCTACCTAAGCACAGGAGGTAAGGTGAGTTTTGCTTTTAGCGAGCGTCCTGTGGTCAAGTTAAGTGGAGATGAACTTATCATATCCACCGATGGTAGTAACGATGTGAGCTATGCTTACGACGCAGTGAAAAAGGTGATGTTTGAGAGTGGCATCGTAAATTCAGTTGTTGCTCCCACCACGGCAAAAAGCGATGCACACGTTGTGTTTTCGGTAGGGCAAAATCAGATAAAAGCATCTGGCTTGCAAACGGGTGTGCGAGTGAGTCTGTATGCCCTTAACGGCACATTGCAGCAAACCACCCTAACATCAGCCGATGGCACGGCAGCTCTTTCGCTTGGTGCATTGCCCAAAGGCGTTTATGTAGTTCGCACACAAAGAGGCATAAGCTACAAGTTTGTTAAACACTAAGCAAATGTGCTAAAGCAGATAAAATTGTTTTAGCTATCGAAGTTCAGAAGGCTTAGATAAATCTTAGTACATATAAATAAAAAAACATTGATATTATGAATAAACTTTTTACTCAATTATTTACTCTCTTGCTGTTGTTCATATCATCAGCAGCCTATGCACAGCACAATGTATATGTGTGGAAAAAAGGTGGCGATGTAACAGTGATGAGTTCAAGCGATATTGACTCCGTATCTTTTTCGGTAGGCGAATGGCTTTACTCTATCAACACTTCGTCGGCAGTTGGCGTTACCGAACGCACGTTCGAGGCAAAAGCATCGGTTAGCATGAAGGATGGCATAAAAACTCTATCCGTTACTCCAACAATTGGTGTATGCTATTCAACCGAAACCGACCAACCCACCATTGAGAATGCTACATGCCAAACATTAGGTAGTTCTATGGGCACTTACAACATATCAGTAAAGGGGTTGTTGAAAGGGAACAAATATTACTACCGCACATACGTTAAATTGCTCAACAACGTATTTTATAGCAATGTACAAAGCATCACCACACTTGGTGATAAAGAAGAATTCGGAAAATATCAAAAGATTGTAAATGGCCACATTTTCGTAAATCTTGGTCTTCCTTCTGGCTTATATTGGGCAACCTGCAACGTAGGTGCAGCAACCGAAACCGACTACGGCAACTATTATGCCTGGGGCGAAACTACCACCAAATCAAGCTACGATAGTGACAATTCCACTTGGTATGACCGTTATCACAGCGGCAACCTCACTTCGTCAGAAGATGCAGCCACTGCCAATTGGGGTGAAGGCACTCGCATGCCTACTTACAAAGAAATGTGCGAACTCCAAGAATATTGCACTTGGGAATGGCAGAGCAATTACAACAATACCTCTGTAAATGGTTACCTTGTCACAGGTTCTAATGGCCAGCAAGTTTTCTTCCCTGCTGCGGGTTATCGCAAAGGCTCAGACCTCTACCTTGCGGGTTCTTACGGCAGCTTCTGGACGAGTTCGCCCAACTCAGCTACTACTCGTACTACCTCTACTTCTACAGCGGCTATGTGAGCACGAACGACAGCTACCGTTACTATGGTCAATCTGTTCGTGCTGTTTGCCAGTAGTTCAGAATTTCCGTGCATCTTAGAAGAAAGCACAAAGTATAAAGAACGAATTAATCCAAAAAGGAAACCAAAAATATAAATACGATGGGGCGGCAGGGGCACAGAACGTGTCCTTTAGGACATGTGCCCCTGTTGTCCCATCGTATTTATATTTTACAAAAACAATGCCCAAAGATATGGCAGGAATAAAAGACATATTAGCAATAGAAAAACAACGAGACAACATAGAAGATTGGCACAAGATGAACATGTTTAAAGAGGGAAACTTCTTGAGATGTTATGAGGTTAGTGCGTGGCTATGTCATCGGTTCATCAGCGAATATAAAGTAACTCACCGCCATGTAAAGGGTATAGAGCAATCGGTAGCTTTTGTTGGTTTCCCAGTGAGCAATCTCGAAAAGTACACAACAGAAGGCGTTATGATAGAGCATGTTTCAGACAAACATTTGGTGATGCAGTTTCCCGTTGAAATAGGTAAATCTTGGTGCATACCTCAAACCATGGCGTAGATATGTTTCTAACGCTACCTTAAAACGTATGCAGCGAAAAACACCGCACTTATTTTATGAGTATTCACCGCAGCATGCACTCTCGGTGGTGAATAGCTATCTTGGTGTATTGAGCCACTATAGGTCAAAGCATATTCAAGAAGCACTTTTCTTACACATTGATACTTTGTGGAGATATGGACGATTTGTAAAATATAAACGTGGACTGAAATATAAGCTAATCAACCAGTGAACTACAACATATACGTATGTAAAATATGTGCATAGCCAATTCATTTAATTTTTATTCGTTACCTTTGCATAAAACATAAAATAGACTGCACCTCAGCAATTAAAAGCAAACATTTATTGCATTCAGTTAGCACAACGTTAATTGCCAAGATGGTGTATTTCAACAAAAATCATCTATTCAAATAGCGAATAATAATTAATAAAAATATCGATGAGAAGAGAACACAATGTATGCCGTTGGCTCTGTTTGTTGTTGCTATTGTTTTGCAGCATAAGCGGGACCAATGCGCAAGAGTTTAGGCCGGGTGTGTTGTACCACCTTGTGTCGTCTCTGAAAGGGCAGGTGATAGACATCGACTCTAAGGGACAGGTGGTGCTTAGCAAACTCGACGAAGAGAAAACAAACCAACATTTTGTGGTAAGCGAACTTTCGGGTTCGTGGCGTTTTATCAACCCATTTACCAACAAGGCCATTCGCACAGAGGGCAATGCCTTGGAGCAAGGAGAGAACAATGGGTCTGACGAGGCGCAATTATGGAAAGTTGTGGCATCAGATGGCAATGCCTACCATCTTGTTCCCGCTAACAACCCTACAAAGGTTGCTGCTGTTCAGGGCAACCAAGTTGTGCTGATAGATAAGAGCAAAGCCGTAGGCAACAAGGCAACTCTGTTTACTATTTCACAAGCCACACATTCGGGTTTTGATACCGATTTAACCTATCGCATACGCTCTGCAAAGAATGCAGATTATGTGCTTGGCAATGGCGATTCGGGCGAGAACAATGCACGTATTGTAGCCGAAAAAGCAGATGTAAAAAATCGTGGTCAGTATTGGAACATTAAGATGCTCGACCTCAATCGTCGTGTGGTAAGTAATGCCTTTTATACCCAAAACTTTGATGATGGTGGTGGCAATGCTTCCATAGACTATTTGCTTCAATGGCCAGCCGACGAGGGTGTATGGAACAATGCGCAGTTTAAGTTTGAGCCAGTAGCCGGACACGTTGGCACGTATATCATACGCTCTGTAGGAAAGTCAAAAGCCGACAAAATGTATGCGCTCAAAGATGGGCAGCTAAAGAGCATTGCCTACAATGCAAAAGACCCAAACGCATGGTTTACGTTTGAGCAGGTGGAGAAACCCAAGATAAAGTCACCTTATTGGGAAGACGAGACAATCTTTGCCGAGAACAAAGAAAAAGGAGTAGCCACCTACATCCCTTATGCTTCAGAGCAAGAGTTGATGGCAGATAAGGCACGCTACAACACTCCATGGACAGCCCCTCAAACCACGCAATTTATATCGCTCAATGGCACCTGGAAATTCCATTTCGTACCAGAGCCCTCACAGCGTCCGCTCGACTTTTGGAAGACCGATTATGATGTGAGCGCCTGGGATACCATCCCCGTACCTTCCAATTGGGAGATGCAAGGATATGACAAGCCCCTTTATTGCAATGTAGAGTATCCGCATGCCAACACACCTCCTTTCATTAAGGCACGTCCAGGATATAACGATGGCGGTAAGAACTATGGCATCGACCCCGTAGGCTCGTATGTTCGTACCTTTAGTGTGCCCGAAGCGTGGGATGGTCGCCGCACCTTTATCCACTTTGGTGGCATCTATTCAGCAGCATTCGTTTGGCTCAATGGTCAATATGTAGGTTATACACAAGGAGCCAACAATGTAACAGAGTTTGATATAACCAAATATCTCAAAAAAGGAGCAGAAAACCGCTTAGCCGTGCAAGTATTCCGTTGGAGTGATGGTTCATATCTTGAGTGTCAAGACATGTTCCGCATGAGCGGCATCTTCCGTGAGGTATATCTGTTCAACACGCCTAAGGCTGCCGTGCGCGATCATTATGTTACCTCAAACATCAGCTTCGACGGCAACAATCAAGCTACCAAAGCCGATGTTGATGTAGAACTTACTTTCGATAATCGCGACAAAGAGCAAACCACCAAACAGGTAGTGGCAAAACTTTATGCGCCCAATGGCAAACTTATTGGCGAAAAGCAATTACCTAACTTCAATACCGCCGATGGAGCAGAAACTCATGTAGCTTTCACTGTTGATAATCCGCAACTTTGGAGTGCCGAAATGCCTCATCTCTATACCCTTTGCATTGTACAGAAAAATGCTCAGGGCAACGACGAAATGGCATTTGCAACCAAAGTAGGTTTGCGCAAAATTGAAATAAAGAACTCTTTGCTTTATGTAAATAACAAGCGCGTGTTCCTAAAGGGCGTCAATCGCCACGACACTTCGCCCATTCATGGACGTGCCGTAACGTTAGACGAAATGTTGCGTGATGTAACATTGATGAAGCAGAACAACATCAACACCATCCGCACCTCACACTATCCTAACGACTATCGCATGTATGCCATGTACGACTATTATGGCTTATATACAGTAGACGAGGCCGACCTTGAAGACCACGCCAACCAGAGCATATCAGATCGCAAAAGTTGGATACCAGCCTTTGTCGATCGTATTGATCGCATGGTATTGCGCGACCGCAATCACCCCTGTGTTGTGATGTGGAGTTTGGGCAATGAAAGCGGTTCGGGCGAGAACTTCAAGTATTGTTATGAAGCAGCAAAAAAACTCGATAATCGCCCTGTGCATTACGAAGGAACCCGTGTAAGCGGTCCTTATGGTGGTGGCAAGTACTCAGACTTCTATTCAAAGATGTATCCAGGCATGGCATGGATGCACCAAAACACATCCAACCTCGACAAACCAATGTTTATCTGCGAGTATGCACATGCCATGGGTAATGCCATTGGTAATTTTGATAAATATTGGGATATAATTGAACACTCAAATGCCACTATCGGTGGATGTGTATGGGATTGGGTAGACCAGTCTATCTACAATCCACAACTCATGAAGAAGGGCATTTACCGCCTTACAACAGGTTACGACTATCCAGGTCCTCACCAAGGCAACTTCTGTTGCAATGGCATTATTCCTTCATCGCGTAATGAGAGTGCTAAACTCAAGGAGGTAAAGGCCGTTCACCAGTTTGTAAAATTCCGCCTTGGTGCCGTAGACATGGTTAAGAATACGGCTAACGTAGTATTGAAAAATGCCTACGATTTTCAGACATTCAGCGGCATGGACCTTCGTTATGATGTGGTAAATAATGGCAATGTTGTTAGCACTCGCACGGTAAAACTACCAGCAGTAACCCCTGGCGATAGTACAATTGTTACGCTGAAATTAAGCAAAGCAAATTTGCAAAAAGCCAAAGAAGCAGGCCAAGAGATAATGCTTAACTTGCACATGCTCTACCACAATGCCACCAACTATGCTGCAGCAGGTCACGAAGCAGCGTTCAAGCAGTTCACGCTTGTCAATCGTGGTGCATTGGCTCCCATCAGTGCTGATACCAAGGCGCCCGCTATGCTGCAAACGGCATCGCTCGACAAAACTGTTGTTGGCAATAGCAACATCCAACTCACCTTTGACAACGAAACAGCCCGTCTCACATCGCTTGCACTGAACGGACGCGACATTCTGAGCAATGGCGAAGGATTTGAGTATAGCAACCATCGTTGGATTGAGAACGATCGTTATGGCTATACTGCCAACGGCCTCGAAGCCAAAGGCACAATCCGTGTTGAAGAGGCAAATGGTGCTACTGTTGTAAAAACTCTTCGTAAGGGTTCGCTTTGCAACACAGCAATTGACTACGTTATCTATCCACAAGGAATAGTAGACGTAAAAGCAACATTCACTCCGCATACAGCCGACCTCCGCCGTGCAGGACTTGTGTGCAAACTTGATTCTTCGCTCTCAATGGTTAATTACTATGCACTTGGTCCTTGGGAGAATGCGTGCGACCGTCGTGACGGCGTTATCTTAGGACGATATCATACCACAGTTACTGACATGATAGAGCCTAACATGAAACCACAAAGCACAGGCAACCGCGAAGAGCTACGTGAACTCACGCTTACCGATAAAACAGGTTTTGGTGTGAAGATACAAACCGAAGGCAAGGTAAACTTCTCAGTTATTCCTTACACCGATGAGCAGTTAATGAATGCTTCTCACTATTGGGACCTCAAACCCGCGGCCTACAATGTACTTCACCTCGATGCTGCTATGCGTGGTATAGGCAATGCCTCATGTGGTCAGGATGTAGGCACACTCCCTATGTACTATGTGCCCAATAAGCCCATGACCTACACATTGCGTATTTCTAAACAATAGTCATTACGCTATTTAATATAAAAATGGCTGATAGTGGAAAATTCCATTGTCAGCCGTTTTTTTGTATCGTACGATGTGCAATTGGTATAAGCTAAATCCTACATTTATCATCCTTATTATTGCAGTCCGGTAAAACTTTTGAAAAAATCCTTTGAGTTTCACCGGAAAGCAATAGAAATGAATGTAATTGTTTACTTATATAATTAGGCTATAAATCTATTGTATCTTTTTCCATCTATCCATCTAAATAATAAGCTATGTTGCAAGTCCTGTAGGGACGACATATCAGAGGATAGGGGCTTGCCCCTATCGTACCCATTTTATTAATGAGTTGCATGACTATCCCCCTCTCACCTTGAGGGGAGAGGGGCAGCAACCCCAAGAGGTTTGCAGGGGAGTGGGGTGAAAGAATATACCATGTAAATGTTTGAAAACAATA
>DJEH01000059.1:8054-22053 GCA_002431845.1 Prevotellaceae bacterium UBA5903
GAAGGGAGAGGGGGAATGTAAATGCTGCGAATGTAAATATAGATAGGGGCAAGCCCCTATCCTATGTTATATCGTCCCTTCGGGACTTACCTTATAGCTCAATTATTCAAACAAAAATATAATGAAATGAATGTAATGGATTACTTGCATAATCTTTTGGTAGGGGCTTACTTTTGAAAAAATCCTTCCCGAAGTTCTATTTTACAGGGCTTCGGGAAGGATTTTTATGCTCTTTTGAGTTTTACCAGACAACAATACATTCATATATGTTTATTACCCATTGGCGGAATTAAATTAGTGCATACCTAATTCTGCCGATGGGCTTGTTGCTGATAAAGTTTACATATTGCAGAATGGTAAATGCACCAATTTTACCAATAATTCTAGCAAACAAGCCATGCGTTATCTTTGCATAGTTTTTGATAATCAAAAGCTGCTCTGTAAGTTGCTAATAATCAATGATATGTGCAACCTTTATTCATATTTCTTCAACTTAAATTAATTCCGTCAATGGGTGTTTATTGTTTAATGTCATTGCTCTCTTTCTTCTTCATCTCCTTAAAGGCAAGGTAAGCGATGGGGACACAAGTGCTAAAGGAGCAAATATCGCTTAAAGCTTGGCACATTTCCACTCCAAGTAAACCTATAAAATGTGGAAGTATCAATACCAATGGAATAAAAAATAAACCGCTACGGGCAGCAGCCACAATGTTGGCTTGTATGGGCTTGCGTATTGTTTGCATAAGCATGTTGGTCAGCCCTATGGTTGGTAGCAATACAAAGGTGAGCAGTTGCCATTTTAGAGCAACAGTGCCAACTACTATAACTTCAGGGTCGTTGCGAAACATTGCCACAATCTCTTTGGCAAAACAAAAAGAAAGAACTGCACAAACGACCAAAAAAATCGTGCCTACTTTAATGCAGTAAAGATAGCCTTGCTTAACTCTTTCGTACAATTTCGCTCCATAGCAAAAACCACAAAGAGGCTGAAAACCTTGTCCCAACCCAATAATAATAGCAAACATAAAGAAGCAGTAGCGCGTAACGATGCTCATGCCCGCAATGGCTGCATCGCCGTATGCACCCGCTGCAAGGTTAAGAGCCGTGGTAGAGAAGGCTGCAAGTCCTTGGCGCGATAGCGAAGGCGTTCCGCCATAAATAATTTCTTTAATGAGCGACAAACGGGGCGAAAAGTTGTGTAGGTCTATGCGTATGCCTCCGTTTTTTCGTGTCATATAAAGTAATACAAAAAAACTGCACGTTTGGCTCACTACTGTGGCCCAGGCAGCTCCGTCAATCCCCATACCGAATGCAAAAATAAAGATGGGGTCAAGCACTACGTTGAGTATGGCTCCAGTTAAAATACCCACCATTGCAAAAGCAGCGTTGCCTTGAAAACGCATTTGGTTGTTCATGGTCAGCGCCGTAGTCATAAATGGGGTGGCGAGTAGCAAAATGCCCAAGTACCTTTTGGCATAAGGCAGAATGGTAGGGGTGGCGCCTAAGGCAATAGCAAGGTCTGACAGACAAAAGTGGCCCACAATAGCAATCAGTAGTCCCATACCAAAGCTATAGCAAAATCCCGTGGCCGACATGATTCGTGCCGACTTATAATCCTTTGCTCCCAAATGGCGCGACATATAATTGCCCGATCCATGCCCAAAGAAAAAGCCAATGGCTTGTATCACCGACATAATGGCAAACACAATGCCCACAGCAGCGGTGCATTGTGTGTTTATTTTGCTCACGAAGAAAGTGTCTGCCATGTTGTAAAGGCTTGTTACCAACATGGAGATGATTGTAGGCACAGCCATTGTATGTATCACCCTATGTACAGGGGCTTGTGTAAGGAATATAAAGTTATTGCGTTTCGTATTCATAATAATTGCAAAATTACAATTTGTTTCCATTGCGATATTGATATACTAAATCAAAAAAGTGTAAATTTGCAAATATTAAGTAGGTATTCATCATTAATTTAGAACACCTCCTTAACATCATGCAACACAATCTTATCAAAACACTATACTTATGAATAAAATCAAACAAGTATGTCTTTTGGTATTGGCTTTTATTGCTATGCCTATGTTGGCTCAACAGCAGCAAATGCCCACTATACCAACAGATCCAGCGGTTCGTATGGGCAAGCTACCTAATGGCTTGACTTATTACATCCGCCACAACAATCTGCCTGAAAATCGTGCAAACTTCTACATTGCGCAAAAGGTAGGTTCGGTTCAAGAGGAAGAGAACCAACGTGGTTTAGCTCACTTCCTTGAGCACATGTGTTTCAATGGAACAACGCACTTCCCAGGCGATGCACTCACCAAGTATTGCGAGCGCATAGGTGTAAAGTTTGGTCAAAACCTCAATGCTTACACCACAACCGACGAAACCGTTTACAACATTGACGATGTGCCTGTAACCGAAAATAATGTAGACTCATGCTTGCTCATCCTGCACGATTGGTCTGACTGCTTAACTCTCTCGCCTGCCGAAATCGACAAAGAGCGTGGTGTTATCCACGAAGAATGGCGTATGCGTAGCAGTGCGTCAGGACGTATGTTTGAGCGTAATTTGGCCACACTTTATCCTGGCTCACGTTATGGTCACCGTTACCCTATTGGCTTGATGAGCGTTGTTGATAACTTCAAACCAGCAGAGCTGCGAGCTTATTACGAAAAATGGTATCGCCCCGACCTTCAAGGCATCGTTGTGGTAGGCGACATTGATGTAGACAAGGTTGAAGCCAAGATAAAGCAAATGTTCGCCGACATTAAAATGCCCGAGAATGCAGCCAAATACGAACACTATCCTGTGCCCGACAACGATACTCCTATCTATGTGATAGACAAGGACAAAGAGCAAGGCCAAATGGTTATTCAGCTCATGTTTAAGCACGATGCTTTAGTGCCTTCAGAGTTTAAAAATACGGCAGCTTACTTCTCAGTAAACTACATCAAGTCGATGGCAGTTAATGCTTTCAATTCTCGTCTTAACGAAATTAGCCAAAAGTCTGATGCTCCCTTTATATATGCAGGAGCAGACGACGACCACTATATCTTGGCCAAAACGAAGGACGCATTTACTATAGCCATAGTACCCAAACCAGGTAAGGATAAAGAGGCTGTTGAGGCGGTAATGAAGGAGGTGAAGCGCGTAGACCAATATGGCTTTACAGGCACTGAGATAAACCGTGAGAGCGAATCATTCCTTAGCTCGCTTGAAAAAATCTATAACAATCGCGACAAGCAAAAGAACGATTATTACGTTCCACAATACGTTCGCAATTTCTTAGAGAACGAGCCTATCCCCTCAATAGAGGTTGAGTACAACACATACAAAATGCTTGCCACCCAACTTGGCAAAATGCATGCAACAACAGAAATGGCCTCTGGCTTGTTTAAGGAACTTACAGCACGTACCGATACAAACTTTGTATGTTTGGCTATGTATCCCGAAAAGGAAGGCGTTACAATACCCACAGCCGACGACCTAAAACAAGCTATTAACGCAGCTAAACAAGCTAAGGTAGAAGCTTATGTAGACAATGTAAAGAACGAACCACTCGTTCCCGTTTTGCCCAAGAAGGGTAAGATACAAAAGGAGAGCAAAGCCGATTTTGGTTATACTTGTTGGACTTTATCTAATGGTGCACGTGTATTCTTTAAGCAAACCGACTTTGATGACTCTAACATAACATTCAGTGCATCAAGTTTTGGTGGCAAATATGCAATCATCAAAAAGGATCCCTCAAATGCCAAACTTATGCCTATCGTTATGTCGTCTACGGGTTTAGGCAACTTTACAAGCACAGAGTTGCAAAAGAAGTTGGCAAGCAAACAAGTATCTTGCGATATTGATTTGAACAACATGTCGGAGCTATTAGAGGGTAGTTCAACTCCTAAAGACCTTCGTACACTCTTTGAACTTATCTACTTACGCTTCCAAGCTCCATGCAACGACCCCGAAGCATTTAAGAGTACCATTAGCACCCTTCGCACATCGCTCGAAAATGCAGGCAAGCAACCTATGAAGGTATTCTCAGACTCGCTAACTGCAACACTCTATGGTCACAACCCTTACAGAGCAAGCGTTAAAATAGCCGACCTTGACAAAGCCAATTACGAAACTATCAAGAGTCTATATGCTGAACGTTACAATGCTGCGGGCGATTTCGATTTCTACTTTACGGGTGCAATCAACGTAGACTCTTTGCGCGAATTTACTGAGCAATATATAGCTCCGCTCAAAGGCGTGAAGAAGCGCGAAGCATATAATGATTTGCATTTTGATATGGCAAATGGCGTGGTTAATAACCACTTCTTCCGTAAGATGGAGACACCACAAGCCATCATCTTCCAGGTATGGCATGGTTTGCAACCCTACTCACAAAAGCAGGCTGCTATAATCAATGCCTTAGGTTCTGTGCTTACACAACGTTACCTCAAGAGCATACGTGAGGATGCAGGTATTGCATACAGTGTGTTTGCCGATGCCAAACTTACATTTGGTGCTAAGGACGATTATACTGTTATTGTACAATGTCCTGTTAAACCCGCTAAACTCGATTCAGCCCTCTTGCTTATGAAGCAAGGAATTGAAGACATTTCAGCTCATGGCGTTACGGCCGATGAACTCGAAAAGGTGCTTGCTTTCGAATTGAAGGATTATGCCGATAGTCAAAAGAAAAATAGCTATTGGAACAACCTCATTTATAGCAAAACTACATGGGGCAAAGACGCACACACTGGCTACGATGCAGTGCTTAAGAGCGTAACATCAAAGGATATTCAAGACTTTGTAAATAACGTGCTACTCAAGCAAAACAACTGCATTACAGTATCAATGCGTCCTACCGATTTCAGCGAAAAGGATGGAGCAAAGTAGTAGTCCATATCATGAGTGCTAAGCACTCAATAATACAAATGTACTAAGCGCATCAGCGTGATACAAGCAGATGGTATATCCAGTTAGATATACCATCTGCTTTTTTATCTTTCAAGTTCAACGCACGTAAAATAAGCCCTATTTATTACCTATTTGCTATTTCTTTTGCTGTTTTTTTACGATAAAGCATAAAAAAACTTTGAATTTGTTTGTAGGTTACAAAAAATGTTGTACCTTTGCAATCGCAAATGAGAAATAAAGCTCACGCAATGGTGTGTTAGTTCAGCTGGTTAGAATACATGCCTGTCACGCATGGGGTCACGGGTTCGAGTCCCGTACACACCGCAAGGTTCTTAGATGAAAGTCTAAGAACCTTTTTTGTATCAATAAGTTTAAAGGTGCTTTCATGCTATTTTCAAAAAATTAGATACTGAAAGTGTTTAAGAAGGATTTTGTTATAATAATATTTGGTCATATAAAAAATAATGCCGATTTTAGCTATCGTATTATTATATTGATTACTTTTTACTTTGCATGTTATTGCTTATAGTGAAGAGTTGAGCTATATTTTAAAACAAAGTTTTGAAAATAACCAAGTTGTTTATTTACCTAACAAATTTAACTATGAAGAAAATCTTATTATATTGTGGTATTATTGTTTTTTTGACTTTATTCATCACCTCATGTTCTGCAGAATTATACTATCAAGTTTGCCAATTGGATGCAGAAAACTCGTTGAAACACATGAATACAGATAACGAAGATAGTCCTTATGTCGGTACGAATAATGACTGTGCAGTATCCTATAATTTTTGGGATAAGGGAGGAAATGTTGGGTTTGATATGAAAAATCTTACCGACCGGAATCTCTATGTTTATCTCCCTGAGTGCTTCGTTATATCTAACGGAAAAGCTTATGACTATTATGATAATATAAAGTTTCGTGATCCTAAAATTATATGTATTCCTCCTCGTGCAAGTAAAAGTATAGGTTGTCCCTACAAGATGAACTTATTCGTTGATTGCAATTTTGAAATGTTTCCTAAAAAACAGTCTGATAAACTCAAGTTTTCAGAAACTACCTCTCCTTATATTATTGAGAATTGCATAACCTATAGTTATAATTCTGATTGTAAAGAACTGAAACATTTGACGCACAAGTTTTGGGTGTCTCAGATAACGAATTATAGTTATAAATCATATATAAAGAGCGTAGATATGGTAGATTGTCTACACGGAAAGGCATTCGTAGAATCCAGTAGAAAGACTGATGTTTACATTTATACATCACCTCGCGCTTTTTATAATCTTTATCTTGATAAGGATCTTCATTTGTGGAATGTTGAGAGTGAAGTGAAAGATAAAGAAAAGTTCAATAGTGATTATTTAGAACAATAACAATAGTTTTTTGCCTTTATTCTCCAATAATCACATCTCAGCAAAAATGAGTAAGTACACAACGTAACTTGTGTGCTTACTCATAATCTTAAATCTCAATACTATGAAGCAATCCCTCACATTGTTTCTTTTCTTGTTGTTGAGTATAGGCATATCCCATGCTCAAGTGCTTGATGAACCTTATATGACGTGGGGCGAATTTGTAACGTCGTATTTAGATGCGGAGGGGGATGAAGAAAACGCAGTGGCGAACGAAACAGAGCGTGAATGGTTGGAGTATGTGGCGCAAAATCCGTGGCAAATAAACTTGGTGGGGAAGGACGAGTTAAGCGATCTACCATTTCTTACAGAGGAACAAATCGACTCATTGCTTAGTTACAGAGAACGCAAGCATGGCTACCTGTCGCTTGGCGAATTGCAATTAGTGAGTGGTATGGATTATTATACTCGATGTCGCTTGTCGCTGTTTTTACGATGCGACTCGGCTTATGCAAGGCAGTACCAGCCAAGCCAAAGAGCAAAGGGTTGGCGTTTGGTAAGAGAGTGCTTAACAGCGGGTAGACACGAAATAGAGAGTAGGGTAGACGTTCCCTTTTATAAGCGCAAGGGATATTATCAGCCCCAACACCCCACTGCTACAAACTATTATGTGGGCAATTCGTTACACCATATAGTACGCTATCGATACCAAAAAGGCAGAGAAGCCATGTATGGATTAACCTTAGAGAAAGATGCCGGTGAACCCGTATGCAAACAAGGATTTTATCCCTATGATTATTGGTCGGGATATGTATACCTGCGTCCTAAGCCTACTAACTGGGGACTAATTATAGGCGATTTCCAAGTGTATGCAGCAAACGGACTGATATATGGTAAAGGTGGATTTATGCTGCGCAATGCAGATGTAGCAAGCAATAGGCAACCAATGACTTTCAAGCCTCATACATCAAGCGATGAGGCAAATTACTTTAGAGGCATGGCTTTTTCGCTGAAGATGAACAAAGGTTGGCAATTGTCGGCATTCGCCTCTTATCGTCGTTTAGATGCAAGATTAAACGTTACAGGCGACACTGCAGTTACGTTGCAGCAGTCTGGCTTGCATCGTACACTCGCGGAGATAAATATGCGTCGTTGCTTGGGTAGCCTTACGTGTGGCACATCCGTAAGTCTGCAAAAACAATGTTGGGGCATTGAATTAAACGAATGCATAAATGTGTATAATAAGCCATTATTCCCTGTGGAGCGGTATTACAATAGTTCTTATTTTAGAGGGAAGGTGGCCCATGTAGCTTCTGTGTCATACTATGTAAATCGTAAACATGTGGCAGCCAATGGCGAGTGTGCTATAGATAAAAAAGGCAACATGGCAGTTGTGCATAACCTTATTTACAGACTTGGCTACTATTCGCATATATCCTTACAAACCCGATGTTTTTCATCCCAATTCGTTAGTTTATATGGTAGACCATTGCAACAAGGTAGTAGGGCAGCAAACGAGGTGGGAACAATGCTTAGCACGCATCTTTTGTTAAATCGAAACATAGAGGTAAGTGGTTATGCAGATGTCTTTATGTTTCCCAAGCCCACCTATAATGCTGCATTATCCCGTTCAAAGGGCTTGGCAATAAGCATACAAACACGCTATATGGCATCGAATACATGGAACTTTTTGTTACGTTATCAGCTAAAGACCAAACAACATACGTTGAACATGTCCAACGGCAAAGCACTTGAATATAGAACCAGCCATAAGGCGCATGTGGCTTCGGAGTGGAAAAGTTCAAAATTTTGTGTGAATGCGCAATTGGATGCAAGTGTTTATACCACGCAAACGGGGCAACGACAGTATGGTGGCATGCTATCAACTCGCGCTACATGGCAACCTACAAAGCGCTTCAATTTGAAATATTCTCTTGCAACTTTCTTTACAGACGATTACGAAACGCGACTCTATGCTTATCAACCCCAGTTGTTACGAACAATGAGCATGGCAATGTTTTGCTACCATGGCGTGAGCGAAACCTTGCTATTTAATTGGAGCATAAAAAGCAACTTTGTATTTTCTATGCGTCTATCCTCTGTCAAATATTTCAATCGGCAAAGTATATCTTCACGTTTAGACCAAATATCCTCCTCTTGGAAAAACGACCTATCAGCACAGATTAGGTGGAGCATATAAATTTTTTGAAAAAGAACTATCATGCTATAACAAAAAGCGCTAAGAGACAATTCTAAAATCATTATTTAGAACAGTCCCTTAGCGTTTTTATTGTGTATTTCCTCTCCGTATATTACATCTGCTGAACGCCACCTTCGCTACCTGCCGATGACGAGCTATTGCTACCCTTTATAACATCGTCGTTTTCGATGCTACGGGCTGTTTTCTTAACTGATGTTTTGAGCGAGCCAAGGCGATAGCTTACGCCTATGCTGAGGCGCATAAAGTCTATGCTGCTTTCAGAAAGCGAGCGGAATGTGGGGGTAATCGTTTCATTACGGAAGTGATGATAGCGACCAATAAAGTTGCCTGCTGAGAGCGTAAACGACAATCTGTCTTCTGCCAGGAATGCCCGGCTGAGGTTCAGACTATAAAAGTAGAAACCAGCAGTTTTTCCTTGCAGCGCAACATCTCTGGTGTTACCACCCATCCAAAGTCCCAACTTAAAGTTGGCGGGCAATGTTTGGCGAATGCCGCCAAATATATCGCCTGCAAAGCCCGAGTTGTGTGCATTAACTGTTGCAGCAGCTTTATAGTCGGAGTAGCGAACCGAAGCATTAAGGTTGATGCTGGTTGTTTTGCCGATAGTCCAGTTCAAGAAAGTGGATAATGTTGTGACCTTAGAGTGTTGAAAATTGCCATAAGTGGTGTTGGTTACGCCATTATCAACAAAGCTATACTGAGCCATGCCATTGTTTGAGAATGCGTAGGTGAGCGATGCATTTAGCGTGAGTTTAGGGCTGAATGTGCTAAAAGTTAGATTGAGGTTGTGCCCACGCTCGCTCGTCAAGTTAGGATTGCCGTAACTCACTATTTCGGGGGTGTAGCTTACGCGATAAGGCGATAGAAAACTGATGTCGGGGCGTCCTATTCGCATGTTGTAGCCAGCCTTAATGAGCATGCTGGGTTTAAGATTGTAGCCTACGCTTACAGATGGAACCCAATCGTTGAGTTGTTTGCTAAAGGCACTGCGTTTGCCATCGGGGTAAGTAGCGCGAACATGGTAGTATTCATAGCGTTGCCCAACCATAGCAGCCCAATTTCCCGTCTTTAGGTTATATTCAGCATAAGCAGCAGCAATGTCGCCCTTGTGTCGGTAGCGCAAAGAGTTCTCTTCATCAATCACATAGTCGGCACCTGAAGCACCAGCTTCGCGTGCATACTCCTTGCTATTGCTGCGGTTGATGCGGTCGATATATTTAGCACCTACCGAGAGGGTGTGTTGGTGTTTTTTGTCGAGTGGAGTGGTGAAATCCACCTGTGCAGTATGTTCATAACTCAGTTGGTCGGGGTCGGTTTTAAGGTCGCGCAACCCGTAGTTATCAGGCAAATGCTGCATATCGTAGTTGGCTGTTTCGGCCTTTGTTCCTTGTGGACTATAATCGTATCGATATGAAAGAGTTATGCGCCTATCTTCGGCAAAGGTATGCTGATAGTCGGTAGAAGCATTGATGCTTTGATAGAGCGATTTGTTAAACGAGTGGGTGTTATAGCTATAAACATCGTTGCCAGCGATATCTTTCATAACCGACTTAGATTGAGTATTGTTGCGTCCCTTCCATCCGTGTATGCCTGCCGAAATACTCAGTAAATCTTTCTTTGAAAACTCGTAACAGGCATCGAGCGAGCCGAATTGAAACACGCCATGTCCGGTGCCTTTGCCATTGGAAGTAAAGAGGTTGTTTACCTCGTCGGCAAACACTTCGCGTTCGGTGCGTGAGGTGCGATTGCCTTGTTTGTTGTAGCCCGTGCCATAGTGGGCCGAAAGCATAAACTTGCCAAATTGTGCCATACCAAAGAGCGACCCCATGCCACCGCGATTGCTGCCATTGGCATTTATGGTGAGCGAGTACCCCGACGTGCTACTTGTTTGGTTGGTGATAATGTTGAGCACACCAGCCACGCCTTCAGCGTCGTATTTGGCACCAGGATTGGTTATCACCTCCACCTTTTGTATGGCAGATGCAGGGTAAGCTTTAAATATCATTGAGGGGTTGGCGCTCATCATAGGGTTGGGCTTACCATCTACATACACCTTAAAACTTGAGTTGCCATTAACCTTGATGTTGTCCTCGCCATCTACGGTGACCATGGGCACTTTGCGTAGCATTTCAAGAAGTGAGTTTGTCTTAGCATCGGGGTCTTCGGCCATGCTATAGGTCATTTTGTCAATTTCAGCCTTTACCAATGGACGTTGAGCCGTAATGGTTGCAGTGCCCAACGTAGCGTTGTATTCCTTTATATACAAGGTGTCGGCATGTATTGTGGAGTGTGAGGCATCAAACGTAATGGTGCGGCGTAATGGGGCTTTGCCAAGCGACAACCACTCAACTTGGTATGTGCCCATCTTGGGTGCAGCAATGCTGAAGTGCCCGTCGGTTTGCGTTGTGGAAACCTTAATCGCTTTTCCATTGTCAAGCAAACGTACGGTGGCAAAAGGTTCTGGTTCGTGCGTAAGCGAGTCGCACAGCACACCGCTCAACGTATGTTTTTGCAACTTGGCTTGCTGTGCATATCCAGCAGAAGTAGCTGCAGAAAAAAGTAATAAACAAACGAACTTTGCTTTCATCGTTTTTTAGGTAATGTTTCAATAATTGGGTTTGGTACATGCCTACTTAAAGGTATAGTTAGCACCAAACGACTGCAAAAATACAAATAACCAAAGTGGAAACGTACAAAAAAACGTTTTATAACATATAATAAAACAAAAAAATTAGTACATTTGTGTTTCAGTGACACTGAAGTCGTCTAAACTTTTATGAAATTTAAGATTTGCCTTTATTTTGGAGGCGATTTTAGGACTTGAAAAGGGAGTGTAGCGAGCTACACGACCGATGAAAGACCTAAAAGCACCCCAAAAGAAAGGTGAAGATTGAATTTAGAAGAGATAAAACTTCAAATTTAATCTTCGCCAGAAAAGTTTAGACGACTTCACTTAACCCTTGTTGTATGGACACACCAAACACTCTTAACAATAAAGCCTTGAGCACTCAAGAAGAAAAGGACGAACAGATGATTAGCGCAGCTTTTCAACATCTGCTCGATACATATCTTGCCTCGAACCACCGAAAGAAGGTAGACATCATAACCAAAGCTTTCAACTTTGCAAAGGAGGCTCATAAAGGTGTGCGTCGGCGGTCGGGCGAGCCTTATATCCTTCACCCTATTGCTGTGGCACAAATAGCTTGTGGCGAGATAGGGTTAGGCTCAACGTCGATTTGTGCAGCTTTGTTGCACGACGTAGAAGAGGATACTGACTATACCAACGAGGATATATGCAACCTTTTTGGCCCCAAGATAGCCAACATCGTAGAGGGTGTTACCAAGATTTCGGGCGGTATATTTGGCGATCGTGCTTCGCTTCAGGCTGAGACATTCAAAAAGTTGTTGCTGATGATGAGCGACGACATAAGGGTTATACTCATCAAAATATCCGACCGTCTGCACAACATGCGTACACTGTCGAGCATGCTGCCCTCAAAGCAGTACAAAATAGCTGGTGAGACACTATATATCTTTGCTCCCATTGCCGATAGATTGGGATTGAACAAGATTAAAACCGAATTGGAGAACCTCAGTTTTAAATATGAACACCCTGAGGACTACCAGTCTATTGTGAAAAAATTAGAAGATAGCCATGTTGAGCGCGATGCCGTGATAGAGAATTTTACACCTGCCATACGCCAAAAACTCGATGCTATGGGGGTGAAGTACACTATAAAGGCACGTATCAAAAGTCCGTACTCTATATGGTGTAAGATGCAGAAAAAGCACATTCCATTTGAGGAAGTGTTTGACATTTTGGCTATCCGCATCGTGTTTGTACCCTCCGACCGTAAACTTGAAAAAGATGAGTGTTTCCGCATATATTCAGCATTGACCGAAATATATAAACCGCATCCCACACGTTTTCGCGATTGGCTCTCTAACCCTAAGACCAACGGCTACCAAGCCCTTCACAACACCTTTATGTCTAAACAAGGCAAGTGGATAGAGGTGCAGATACGCTCTGACAGAATGGACGATATTGCCGAGGTGGGATTTGCTGCGCATTGGAAGTATAAAGATAAAGATGCCGAATATGATGAGAACGAACTCGACAAATGGCTCGACTCTATCAAGGAAATACTTGATGACCCTCAGCCCGATACCCTTGACTTGTTAGACAACATAAAGCTCAATCTTTATGCATCCGAAATCATGGTGTTTACACCCAAAGGCGACCTAAAAACCATGCCAAAGGGTGCCACTGCCCTTGACTTTGCTTATAGCATTCACTCATTTGTAGGTTCACATTGCTTTGGTGCAAAGGTTAATCATAGGCTTGTGCCATTGAGCTATGTGCTTAAGAGCGGCGACCAAGTAGAGGTGCTCACCTCGCGCACACAGCATGTGCAAGCCGAGTGGCTCAACTTTGCTACAACAGCTAAGGCTAAAGCCAAAATTCAAGCTGTTTTGCGTCGCGAAAGCAGAGAAAAACAAAAGCGTGGTGAGGAAATTTTGCGCACCTTCTTGGCCAATAATGATATAGAATATAGCAATGCTATTGTAGACAAACTACGCCAGCACTACAACGTGCTGTCTAACGATGAGTTTTTGTTTAACCTTGGCGACGAAAAATTGGTGCTTAACAATGCAACCATTGACTTTTTACATGGTCGTTCGGCAGCCAACAAGGGATGGCGTCGCTTTATCCCATCGTTTATGGGCAACAAGAGCACCGAAGCATCGCATACACTAACAACCACAGAGATTAACGACAAAGAGTGGGTAAAAAACCTTAATCGTAAGCAAATATTGGTGCTCAACGAAGAGGTATTGCGCAAATGCACCTTTGCTAAGTGTTGTTCGCCCATTCCTGGCGACGATGTGCTGGGCTATATCACCGACGATGGCACGCTACAACTGCACAAACGTAGTTGTGATGTGGCTGTGAAACTTAAAACACGTTATGGCAACAATATCATTGCTTGCCAATGGGACACACACAAGATAATGCTCTTTGATGTACAGATTGAAGTGCGCGGTGTAGATTCGCAAGGTGTGCTTTATGCCATAGCTGATGTGCTGCACAAACTTACCCACTTCAACGTGAAGCATATCACCATCGACACCAACGATGGCATTTTCGACGGGCGTCTCACACTTTCGGTATTCGACACTGAGGATGTGGCGAACGTGTGCGAACAACTCATGAAGATTGAAAATGTAACAAAGGCTGTACGTGTTTAAAAATCTATATAGAGTAGGTGTAAGAATTATTCATGCATCTACTCTTCTTTTTTGAAACTCAAATCGTCATGAATTGATTATTTCTGAACAGAAAATGCGATGACTCATTTTTTGGGAATAATGAACAAAAATCGTTTTCTGTTGATAATCAATGACTTATGATTTTATGCTACTAATGTGACTTTATAAGGATACGTATCCTTATGGTCTTATAAAGCCTTTATAAGCACCTAAGGATACGTATTATAAGGGTGTAAGGAT
>DJEH01000060.1 GCA_002431845.1 Prevotellaceae bacterium UBA5903
ATTTTGAACACCTACTTATATATATAATATACCAAACAGACATCTGCAAAGAATGAACTATATTCCCCATTACCCCCCAAAGCTACAGGCCACCATACAGTTGCCTTCGTCAAAAAGTATCAGCAATCGTGCACTATTGCTTTGTGCCATGAGTGGCGAAGGAGCAGAGGTGGAGCGTAGGTCGGACTGCGACGATACCCAGGTGATGTGGAAAAACCTTAATGAGCGTCCCTACACAGCCAACATTATGGCGGCAGGCACGGCTATGCGCTTTCTTACCGCCTATTTTGCCACTTGCCAAGGCGAGGAACACGTAGTTACGGGTACAGAGCGAATGCGCCAACGCCCCATCGGTGTGTTGGTTGATGCCTTGCGCAGTTTGGGGGCGGACATTAGTTATGTAGAGAATGAGGGTTTTCCACCATTACACATCAAGGGCAAGAAACTGCTTGGTGGCACGTTGCAACTGCCTGCCAACGTGAGCTCGCAGTATATATCGGCACTGCTCATGGTGGCACCTACGATGGACAATGGATTGACGCTTGAGCTTGTGGGCGACATCATATCGCGCCCCTACATCAACATGACGGTAGAGATGATGAAGCTGTTTGGAGCCGACGTAAAGTGGACCTCGGAGGCGGCTTTGCACGTGGAACACAAACCCTATACTCCCGGAATGCACTATACGATAGAGAGCGATTGGAGCGCAGCCTCTTACTGGTACGAAATGGTGGCTCTTAGTGCCGACCCCGATGCATGCATCGTGTTGCCTTGGCTTGAAAAAGAGAGTTTGCAGGGCGACCAATCTGTGCAACAACTTTTTGAGCCTTTGGGCGTAATGACCACCTTTGATGAGCAACACCATTGTGCTATCATACGAAAGAATGAAAAGCTAAGGCAGAGCAAAGACGAGGTGTATGAATGCAACCTTGTTAATCAGCCCGACCTGGCGCAGACGTTAGTAGTAACTTGTGCGGCTTTGTGCCAGCCTTTCTACTTTGACGGACTGCGTTCATTGCGCATTAAAGAAACCGACCGCATGGCGGCATTGCAAAACGAGCTTGCAAAGTTTGGTGTGTCACTTGGCATTGAAGGCGATGAGGCGTTATATATATATCAGTATGCCAATAAGTCGTTGCAATACAACGATGAACCTATTGCCACCTATCACGACCATCGTATGGCCATGGCTTTTGCTCCGCTTGCAATGGTGTGCAACAACAAGGTGGAGATAGCCAATGCTGAGGTGGTGAGCAAAAGCTATCCTAACTATTGGAACGACCTTGAAAGCCTTGCAGAATAATGGCATATTCTGCAGTGATCAATTGACTTGATTTTAAGAATTATCCTTTTATAACTTTTATGCTTGTACTCCTACTTTCGCTTTTGGCTCTTGGCATTGTGGCGCTGATAGCGGGCATTATTCGTAACAAACAACTAAAAAATAAGCTTGACAAGGGCGAAATAACCGAAATGCCTCACATCAAGCAACGCCGACCCGATGGGTGCTGTGGCAAACATGCAGTGTGCGAAAAAGACCAGTTGTTGTCAGCCTTTGGCAAACCTATAGAGTATTTTGACGACGAAGAACTTGATGCTTACAAGGGGCGCGCCTCCGACCAATATACGGCCGAAGAAACCGAACAGTTTGAAGAGGTGATGACCACCATGCGCGAGGATGAGGTGTCTGCGTGGTTGCACTCGTTACAACTGCGTGGCATCAATCTGCCCGACGAACTGAAGGATGAGGCCATGTTGTTTGTAGGATAACATACCCCAGTGTTGTATTAAAACTCCTTATTATTTCAGAACAAATTGATTTTATCATATAGTTTTTTTCAAAACGCATTGATAGGTGCATTGTTGGCATCGGTGCTTTGTGCCGTTATAGGCACTTACATGGTGACGCGTCGCATGGTGATAGCAGGTGGCGGCATGGCACATGCCTCGTTGGGCGGTGTGGGCATGGGGGCTTATTTTGGTTTTTCGCCATTGTTAGGAGCTGCTGTGTTTGCCTCATTGTCGGGTTTTGGCATTAAATGGTTGAGCGGAAAGCGCACCATTCGCGAGGACTCTGCTATTGCTATGCTTTGGACGTTTGGCATGGCGCTTGGCATCTTGTTTGCCTATCTTTCGCCTGGCTTTATGACCGATTTGCCCTCCTATTTATTTGGCGATATACTCAGCATTTCGCATACCGACCTCGTGGTGTTGAGCGTACTTACGGTAGTGGCGGTGGGGTTCTACCTCGTTTTGAACCGCCCTATAATGAGCATAGCGTGCGACAGAGATTTTGCCAAAACTCAAGGTTTGCCCGTAAGTGCTATTGAAAACACGCTTATGGTACTCACTGCTTTGACCATAGTGGGGTGCCTACACATGGTGGGCATCGTGATGGTTATTTCGTTGCTGAGTGTGCCACAAATGACGGCGGCATTGTTTGTTAAAACCTACAATCGCATGATATGGCTTTCGGCATTGTTTGCCTACATAGGTTGCGTGGGTGGTTTGCTGCTTTCGTACTATTGGGATGTGCCAGGAGGAGCCTCTATCATATTGGTGAGCATCGTGGTATATTTGCTGGCAAGGGCAATAAAATCAAGAAAATGGTGTTAATATAATAAGATTTCATACTAAAAAGCAAAGTGACTAAACGCATAGCCTACATAGCGAGTTCAGTGTTGATGATGCTGCTTATTTTGTCGTCGTGTTCTGCCAAAAAGAATACGGCTACTTCGCGTTTTTGGCAGTCGTTTACCTCACGTTACAATATTTATTTTAATGGTTCTGAAGCCTTTAAAGAGGGCGAGAAGGCTAAGATAAGTGCGCACAAAGATAACTATACAGAACTGCTCCCAGTGTTTTTGGTTGGTGTGGAGTCGTCGCGTACGACGGGTAAAGCCAACTACGAAACCGCCATTACAAAATGCCAAAAAGCTATATCACTGCACAGCATCAAACGACGCCCCGTGGTGAATGCTAATAAGCGCAAGTCGCCCAAAATGAAGGCATATTTGCAGCGAAAAGAGTATAACCCTTTTCTTAAGAATGCTTGGCTCATGATGGGCGAAGCACAGTTTGAAAAGGGTGAGTTTTTGGAAGCTGCTGCTACGTTTTCGTACATATCTCGCTTATATGCAGCCGAGCCAGTGGTGGCTGCTGCTGCGCGTCAATGGTTGGCACGTTGTTACACGCAAGTAAAGTGGTACTACGATGCCGAGGATGCACTGAAACGCATGAGTCGTGACTCTGTGAGCAAGCAAACGCTACGCGAGGCCGATGCCACACAGGCCGACTTGCTGCTTAAACAAGAACGCTTTGAAGAGGCTTTGCCTTACTTAACACGTGCTGCACGACATGCCAAAGGTAGCTTTCGACAAGCACGCCTTTACTTTTTGCTGGGGCAGGTTAATGCTCATTTAGGCCATAGCGAAGCTGCATACAAGGCGCTGAAGAAGTGTATGCGTAAGAGTCCTCCTTTTGAACTATCGTTTAATGCACAAATACTACAAACCGAGGTGCTGGCAGGACAACGCGGCATGGGCAAAAAGATGATTGGCAAGCTACGACGCATGGCCCGCTCAGACAACAACAAGGAATATCTTGACCAAGTGTACTATGCATTGGGCAACATCTATATGGCACAGACCGATACCACAGAGGCCGTTAAGGCTTATGAAAAGGGTAGGGCAAAGAGCACCCGCAACGGCATAGAGAAAGGGGTGTTGCTACTACGTCTTGGCGAGATATATTGGGCACGCCATAGATTTGAAAACGCACAGAAGTGCTACACCGAAGCCATTGGCTTGATAGATAAAACGCGTGCCGACTACGAAGAGATAAAGCACCGTTCTACGGTGCTTGACAAGTTGGTGCCTTTTACTTCGGCAGTGTTTATGCAAGATAGCTTGCAAGCATTGGCTCGTATGAACGAAGCCGACCGCAATGCAGCTATAGACCGTGTAATTAATGCACTAAAGAAAAAGGAGGCTGAAGAACGCAAGGCTCGCCGCGACTCTGCCGCACAAGCGCGTAGCGAGGAGAACAACCAAAATGGTAGTGCTAACACAAATTCAAAGAATAACTCAAAGACCAACACTACGCAAGCGGCCAACAATGGCACTTGGTACTTTTATAATCCCATGGTAGTGGCACAAGGCAAGCAAGACTTTGTGCGTCGTTGGGGTAAGCGCAAAAATGAGGACAATTGGCGACGCTCTAATCACACGGTTATCAAACTTGATGAGCAAGAAGGTTTTGACTATGCAGCCGACGATTCGCTACAAGCTGTGCGCGACTCGCTCAACAACATGACAGATAATCAAGACGAAACAACAGAGAGTGACTCTGTAAAAGCCGACCCACATACGCGCGAATACTACTTGCAGCAAATTCCGTTTACAGATGAGGCAAAAGCGGCTTCAGATGCAATTATTATGGATGGCTTGTATAATGCAGGCGTTATCGAAAAGGATGATTTAGAGGATTTTGCTTTGGCTGCGAGTACGCTTGAACGCCTTACAAATAACTACCCGAAGTACGAGAAGATGGCTGATGCTTACTATCAGCTCTTCTTGCTCTACTCGCGGTGGGGAAAAAAGGATAAGGCCGACCAAGCGCGTAAGTATATGGCCAACCACTTTGCCGATTATGCCATGACACCTATTATCAACGATCCTGACTTTGAATATAAAGCTCGGTATGGTAAGGCTATAGAAGACTCGCTCTACACCGCTACTTATCAGGCTTATAGGCAGCGTAATATTGGTGTGGTAGAACATAATTTTGAGGTTTCGACCAAGGATTATCCCGATGGGTTGAACAGACCTAAGTTTATATTGGTTCATGCACTATCGCGCCTTAGCACTGCATCGACCAAGGAACTCATAACAGAGTTGCGCCAATTGGTAGAGAAATATCCCGACAGTGATGTGAGCAATTTGGCGGGTATGATAGTGAAGGGACTTGAGGCTGGGCGCAAAGTGGGCACAGGCACCTTTGACCTGGGTTCGCTTTGGGATAGACGTACAGCCGTGGCTGACAATGAGGCAGAACAAGCCGCTCAGTCGCAACAATTTGACAGCGAGCGCAACGCACCATTTGTGTTTGTAATGGCATATCCTACCGATTCTATACAAGCCAACCAGCTGCTTTACGAAATGGCACATTTCAACTTTACAACCTTTGTGGTAAGGGGCTTTGATATGTCGGTAACGAATGATAATGGGTTGAGCCAGTTCAGAGTGGAAGGTTTTAACTCTTACGACGAGGTGCATGCTTATGCGCAAAGAGTGTTTAAATCGGCAAGTATGCATGCCTTCTTAAATAAGTGTCGGGTGCTGCTTATTTCCAAACATAACCTTGACCTCATTGGCACAGCATTTAGTATTAACGACTATCAAAAATTCTTTGATAAAACGTTTGCTCCGATCAAAATACCCGATAGCCAACCTGTTGATGCTCCACCCGTTAAGCAACGCTATGAGGACGAACTCACGCCCGAACAACTTGAAAATATAAACAAGTCCAATAATACTGATACAGGTGATGACGACGGAGGTGAATGGTATTAAAATGGGCGTTGTTAGTTATTGAAAATGTAAATTTGAACAAATAAAAACATATCAGCAAGTGTTGTAAAAAGCGCTTGCTGATATGTTAATTCTATAATAGCATAAATACTATTTTAAAACATTATGTCTTTATCAAAATTTGAAAGCGAAGTAAAAATTATTCCACAACAGCAAACTGTTATATATAGCAGATTTTCAGACCTTAACAATCTTTCTGCTATCAAAGAACGTCTAAGCGACCCTGCCGTGCAAGCGCAAATAAGCCAACAAGTACCTGCCGACAAAATGGAAGAATTGACGAAATATGCTGAAGGATTGTCCTTTGAGACAGACGCTATCCATATCAGTTCGCCTATGGGACAAATTACTCTACGCGTGGTAGAACGTGACGAGCCTAAATGCATTAAGTTTGCCTCAGAGGGTTCGCCAGTGCAACTCTATGTTTGGATACAATTGCTCCCCCATGGCGAAGTAGAAAGCAAAATGCGCGTTACTGTTGGGGCAGAGGTAAACTTCTTTATGAAGGGTATGGTGGCAAAGCCTTTGCAGCAAGCTGCCGATGGTTTGGCTAATATGCTCAGTGCTATAAGATAATTGCTTGTATGGCATAAATACTACAAAAAAGGCATCATGACAATCTTTGCAGATTGTGTATGATGCCTTTTTGTTTAGTAGGGCTATAATGCATGTATGGGGCTATTTCACTTTTATCTTATCGCCCGCTGTAATCTTATTTCCTTTTATCTTGTTGAGTTTCTTTAGCTTGCTAACAGTTGTACCATTGCGTTCTGCTATCTCGCTCAAGGTATCGCCTTTACGCACTTTCGTGGTTTTGCTTTGCTGCTCTTTTTTGCTCTTAGACTTGCTATTTTTTGAAGAGCGTGAAGACGATTTGTCTTTTTTATTTTTAGACTTATTTGAAGACGACGACTTGCTACTCTTGGTGCTTGTATAAGATTTAGAACTTGATTGCTTCTTTGTTTCAGTGTTGTCGCTATCGTTTGTAGCGTTGTCTTTGTTTGCCGAAGAGCGCGAAGCACGGCGGCGTGATGCCACACTGCGATTGTCTAACTTTTCGTTTACTTCAACCGTAGAACGACGTGTCATAAGTTCGTCTGCGCGATAGTTATAAACAGAGTCCTTTAAGTCAATAAATGCAGTTAGAAGGTCGGTAGGCAGACACAAGGTCATTGGGCCACTTGAACCTGGTATGAGGTCTGTTTTGTACTGCGGATTAAGAGCTTTAATAGCTTCTTTGTCAATATTGCAGAGTGCAGCAATTTGGTCCATGTGTAAATCGCGCTGTATGGTCACGGTGTCTGTTGTGACTGGTATGCGTGTCTTCATGGGGCAAATATTGTGCTCGCAGTAGTAGTTCATAATGTAGTTGGCAGCAATAAAAGCTGGAACATAGCCACGGGTTTCGCTTGGAAGATAGGGGTAGATGGTCCAATAATCGCGTGTTCCACCAGCACGATGGATTGCCTTATTAACCGTTGTTGGACCGCAGTTGTAAGCGGCTATTACAAGACTCCAATCCTTGAAAACTTTGTAAAGGTCGCGTAGATAGCGTGCTGCTGCCCACGAACTTTTGTAGGGGTCTTGACGCTCGTCTATCAAGCTATTTACGCGCAAGTCGTAGCGTTTGCCTGTGGCAAGCATAAACTGCCACAAGCCCACTGCACCAGCGGGACTTTTGGCTTTAGGCTCAAGTGCAGACTCAATGACGGGTAAGTATTTAAGCTCTAATGGTAAACCATAATAGTCGAGTGCCTCTTCAAAGATAGGGATGTAAAAGTTTCCTGCTCCTAAGGCATACGACACCGTACGGCGCAAGCGACCACTATATTGGTCAATAAACTTCTGCACCACACCATTGTAAGGCATCTCCATAACCACGGGCATGCGACGTAGGCGCTCTTGGTATTCCTCGGTTGTGAAGGTAGGGTTGTAGTTAGGATTAACGCAAGTGGTGTCTGGATATAGATATTTTTTAGCCATCCACTCGTTGATAAGTGAATCGCTGTTTACAGACATACCCTCTGGTAGGTCAATCACTTCATCTCGTCCGTTTTTGTCGTCGTGTACTGTAATTTCGTTCTTAGGCGTTTGTGCCACTGCTGTCATAAAGCCTGCAGCTAATGCCAAGAAGATGGTTTTTAATCGTTTCATTAAATATTTAATATCTTTTGCTCGATGTTGCACCGCATTGTGCCGCATCTACTTGATGTCTTTTAGAAGAGTATAGGCATTTAAAAAGTTTCTTTAAATGTCTATTTAAAAATTTAAGCTACACCCCACACCATAGGCTGCGCGATTGGCAGAGCCAAGCATGTTTTGTGTGCCTATAACGGCTGGTTGTACTTTAAGCGAAAGGTCGTTTGAGATGTCAAACACAGAGAGTTGTGCATCAACATAGGCGTCTATTACCGATAGCAAATACACACCAACAAAGCAAAATGCACTGAGGTCGCGATAACGTCTGTAATAGTCCTTTTTGCGCTTAAATATGGTTTTAAACTGGTCTTCGCGTCCCGTTATGTCATAACGTGGAGGGAGCATTTCTAAGTAGGATTTGGTGTTAGGGTCGTCGTCCATGATGTCGAGATAAGCTTGCGAGTAGTCGCGATACATCATCTGATTCCACATCAATGCATAAGCGCATCCCAAGAAACCTCCATAGATAAAAGGCAGTTTCCAATATTTGCGATTATATATCTGTCCGGCGCCAGGAAGCACAAGCGAAAGCCACAAGGCTCGTGTTGGATTGGGTATAAACCTTGGTTTTTGCGTAGGCTTAGCCAAAGGTTTGGCCATCAACGAATCGCTAATTTGCTTGAGCCGAGCAGAGTCGATAGGCGTAGTGATAACAGAGTCTGGGTCTGACATGCGTTCGTTCTCCTCTTTTTGCAACTCGCGTGCAAGTTCGTCAAACGTCTTAGCCGTGTCTGCTTCAGTGTACGTTTCAGAACAATTTATGTTATGGCTGAATGCCTTGCATTGATTATCAACTAAAACAGCCAAAGCCGAAGCCCTGGTGGGGACTTCGACTTTCCTTGTATTTGCAGCTATATGCAAATTTATGAGGAAAAAACTGATAGTGATGATACAGATGCGATTCACTTTATGATACTTAAGTTTAATAATATTCTTCTTCCTCCTCTTCTTCTTGGTCTTTTAAGGCTTTTAGAGCACCTTCGGCAGTCTTTCTGTTTATATTAATAGTTGCCCCAATCAATTCATTTTCGATTTGTACGAACTTAGTGCCAAATTCTTTTCTATATGTAAGTACAATGTTCTTTTTAAGTTTTATAGTAGCTCCGAGTTTATTATTATTAAATAAATCTAAAGCACTTGTAAATACTTTTATAGTTTTTTTTAGAGTAAGTAGCCCTAATGATTGTACTTCACTACGATCTGTCAGTCTCCAAATTTTACGATCTGATTTTTCACTTATTTTGTATCTGATGGTTGAATCATTAATGCTTACAGCTGTAACGTAACAGTGCGTAGATGCATTGCTATATATAATTTTATATGCGCCTATTTGCGCTATTGCATGATGAGGAAGTATGAAAGCTAATGCAAATAGAAAAATTAACTTTATTATCTTATGTGTGCTAGCCATACTATAAACCAATTAAATTTTATCCAACAATGCAATAATATGTTCCAATTCCTCTTCCGAGGCAAAAGGTATGGATATTTTGCCTTTACCTTGTTGCGAGCAAGTCATTTGCACCTTTGTACTGAAGCGTTCAGACAAGCGGTTGCGCAGTTCGTTGTACTCTTCAGGCAAGCGTTTCACACCTTTGTTTTTTAGTGTGTGTCGGCCGCTTTGCAAGGTTTCGCCATTGTTGAGGGCTTTAACCATTTCCTCTACTTGGCGCACAGAGTAGCCTTTTTCTTTTATCTCGTTAAAGAGCTTTACCTGCAGAGAAGGTTTGTTAAGAGCAAGCAACGCACGTGCGTGTCCTTGGTCTACTTCTTTGTTTTGCAAGGCTACTTGTACTTGTGCAGGCAACTTAAGCAAACGTAGGTAATTGGCTATAGTAGCTCTGTTTTTGCCCACCTTCTCAGAGAGTTTATCTTGTGTAAGGTTGTATTGCTCAATAAGGTTTTGGTAGGCAAGAGCAATTTCGATTGCATTGAGGTCTTCACGCTGAATGTTCTCTACCAATGCCATTTGCATCATGTTCTCATCGTCGGCGGTGCGAATATATGCGGGAATGGTGGTAAGGCCTGCCATTTGTGCAGCACGCCAACGGCGTTCGCCAGCAATGATTTGGTATGTATCATCCTCCATTTGTCGCAGGGTAATGGGTTGGATAATACCTATTTGGCGTATGCTGTCGGCGAGTTCTTGCAATGATTCGGGCGAGAATTCACGGCGTGGCTGATTGGGATTAGCTTTTACTTTAAAAACAGGCACTTCATTGATGCTTGAAGAACCACTGGTGTGAACTTCTTCCTCTGTAGAGATGAGTGCATCGAGACCGCGACCGAGCGCAGGGAATTTTTTGTGACTTGCCATGTTGTTAAGGATTAAGACTAAATTCTAAATTATTATATGTTTTGTTGTTGTGGACAGTGGATATATGTTTCAAGGTTTTTGCCTTGAGCAATATACTCTCACCACATGATTATTCGTTTTTCTTTATGATTTCTTTAGCTAAGGCAAGATGATTTTTTGCCCCAGTAGAGTCTGCATCATACAGAATTGCAGGCAATCCATGACTTGGTGCTTCAGAGAGTTTAACGTTGCGTTGTATAACCGTTTTAAAGACTAATTCTTGGAAATGTCGCTTCACCTCGTCGTATATTTGGTTGGCCAATCTCAAACGGCTATCGTACATTGTAAGGAGAAATCCCTCAATTTCAAGTTCAGGGTTAAGTTTCTTCTTTACAATTTTAATGGTGTTAAGCAGTTTAGATATACCTTCAAGTGCAAAGTATTCGCATTGAACAGGTATGATTACAGAGTTTGCTGCAGTAAGTGCATTTACTGTGATGAGTCCCAATGAGGGAGAGCAGTCTATTAATATGTAATCATATTCTTTGTCTAACGATCTAAGAAGTTTCTTTAGCAAATATTCGCGTCCCTCAAAATTGAGCATTTCTACCTCTGCACCCACAAGGTTGATATTTGACGGAATGATGTCGAGCCTATCAATATCTGTAGTATAGATGGCCTCGTGCACATCAACCCCATTAATAAGGCACTCATAGATGGAACAATCTACCTTGCTTAGGTCTACGCCCAGACCCGACGATGCATTCGCTTGGGAGTCTGCATCAATTAGTAGCACTCTCTTTTCATAGGTAGCAAGCGAGGCTGCTAAGTTCATTGAAGTTGTTGTTTTGCCCACACCACCTTTCTGGTTGGCCAAAGCAATAATTTTGCTCATGTTGTCAAGGAGTTAAAGGTTAAGGGATAGAAGGGCATGCTTTGAATAGCAATTGATAGATTGTGTGTTGCACCAGCATACGGCTATTTCAAAATCCCTATACTTTAGGCTGCAAAGTTAAGAAAAAAACGTTGAATAAATCATAGCTGAACTATTTTTCGTACTTTTGCTTTGTGTTTACTTCTGTTATTCTGAATTAGTTTGTAAAAAGGTTTAATATCTGTTATTAACTGCATACAAAACAGATTGTAATACAGCACTTTTCTATAATTATTAAAACATTTATCCCGACTTCTTTTTTATGCGTCCATATCTGCTTATTTCAAATGATGATGGTGTTGATGCTCCGGGCATCAACTTTTTGATTGATGCATTGCGTCCGTATGCCGATATACTGGTTATGGCTCCCGACTCTGCACGTTCAGGATTTAGTTGCTCCATAACATCGAGCCATCCTCTTACTTATAAGGTGTTGAAAAAAGAAGAAGGACTCACCATTTGCTCTTGTTCTGGCACACCAACCGATTGTGTGAAGATGGCTATAAACTTGTTTAAAGATCGTCCGTTCGACCTAGTGATTGGAGGTATTAACCATGGGGATAACTCTTCGGTTAATAGCCACTATTCTGGTACGATGGGAGTTGCAACCGAGGGGGCTTTACAAGGTTATCCTGCGGTAGCTTTCTCTTTGTGCGACTATCGTATGGAGGCTAACTTTGAGCCATTGCGACCTTATCTCATTGATTTTATGTTTAAGGCTATAGCTGTGGGAATGCCACCTTTTACGTGCCTAAATATCAACTTTCCATTGGCAGAGAAGTTTAAGGGTATCAAGGTTTGTCGTATGGCTCACGCGCGTTGGCAAAACGAGGTGGAACGGCGTGTTCATCCATACGGGGGAGAATACTTTTGGCTTGCAGGCGAATGCAAAGACCTTGAGCCTAATGCTACCGATACAGACCACTGGGCATTGGCCCACGACTATGTAGCTGTTACTCCTACGCAACTTGATGTAACGGCGCATGAGTTTATCAATGTGCTGAAAGGTGTGTTGTGATATCACTAATATTGTTTACGTTGTTCTAAAAAAGCAGAATACACATGCGTTTTTTCCTTATTGCAGGCGAAGCTAGTGGCGACCTTCACGCCTCTCATCTTATGCAATCGTTGCTCAAGGTATGTCCGCAAGCAGAATTTCGCTACTATGGAGGCGAGAAAATGCAAGCCGTGGGTGGCACGCTCTTGTGCCATTACAAGCAATTGGCGTATATGGGTTTTGTGCAGGTGTTGCTCCATTTGCGCACCATTCTTCGTGGCATGCGACAGTGCAAACAACAAATAGCTGAATGGAAACCCGATGCAGTTATATTAGTGGATTATCCGGGCTTTAATCTTAAAATAGCTCATTATGTAAAAGAGCATAATATTTGTCCTGTTTACTATTACATATCGCCTAAAATATGGGCATGGAAAGAGCATCGCATTCGCAACATACAACGTGATGTAGACCATTTGTTCTCTATATTGCCCTTTGAAGTTCCTTTCTTTGAACAAAAGCACCATTATCCTATCACCTATGTTGGCAATCCAACGGTAGACGAGGTGGTTGCTTATCAGCAGTTGCACGGACAGCCACAACCAGATGGTAAGACCATTGCGTTGTTGCCTGGTTCGCGTAGACAAGAGATTAAAGACAACTTAAGCCGTATGCTTCAAGCAGCCACTCCTTTTGTTAGCTATCGAGTAGTTGTGGCTATGGCTCCCTCGGTCGAAGAGAACTTTTATCGTGAAATAGTTGCAAACACACTCATTGATAGCAATCGCGTAAGTTTTGTTAGTAATCGTACCTACGAGCTATTGTCTCATGCCACGCTTGCGCTCGTTACAAGCGGCACAGCCACTCTTGAGACGGCTATGTTTGGTGTGCCACAAGTGGTGTGCTACTATATGCGGGCAGGGTGGTTTATATCGCGCGTCCGTCCTTATTTCTTAAAAGTACCTTACATTTCTTTGGTCAATTTGATTGCTGATAGCGAGGTGGTGCCCGAACTTGTGGCAAGCGATATGAATGTGTCCTTACTTACTCAACACATGCAAAAGCTTTTACCACAAAATTCCCCCGAACGCCTTGCTCAATTGCGTGGATACACCAAAATAAAGGTTATATTAGGGCAGCCAGGAGCACCGATGAGAACTGCTGAAGAGATTATTAGGCAATTGAACAAATAATAAGTAGGTATTCAAAATTAATTTTGAACACCTACTTAACGATTGAGCCTGCATCTGCAGAAATAAAAAACAAAACAGAGTTGAACCATTTGGCTCAACTCTGTTTTGTTTCTATGTAATTATGTTTTTATTTCACATCCTTTACCTTGATGAGGTATTCGGCAATCTGTACTGCATTGAGTGCAGCTCCTTTACGTATTTGGTCGCTAACAAGCCAGAAGGTTAGGCCGTTAGGGTTAGCAAGGTCTTTGCGAATACGACCAACATATACGGGGTCTTTGCCTGCAAGGAACAGAGGCATGGGGTATTCCTTCTTTTCAGGATTGTCCATAAGCACAAGGCCTTCGCCAGCAGAGATAGCTTTCTTTACGTCCTCTACTTCGAGTGGTTGTTCAGTTTCTACCCAAATAGCTTCAGAGTGTGAGCGGAGCGAAGGCACACGCACACAAGTAGCAGAGGTCAGCACATCAGAGTGCATGATTTTGCGTGTCTCGTTATACATTTTCATCTCCTCTTTGGTGTATCCATTATCTTGGAATACATCAATTTGAGGGATAACATTGAATGCCAATTGGTATGCAAACTTGTTTACTGTTACAGGTTCATTAGCCAATACTTGGCGGTATTGCTCCACGAGTTCGTCCATTGCAGCTTGTCCAGCACCGCTTGCAGCTTGGTACGAAGCCACGTGCACACGGCGGATATGGCTTAGGTTTTCGATAGCTTGTAGTGCCACTACCATCATAATGGTGGTGCAGTTAGGGTTGGCAATAATGCCACGTGGACGATTTAAAGCATCGGCAGCATTGCATTCGGGCACAACGAGGGGTACGTCTTCGTCCATGCGGAATGCAGATGAATTATCAATCATCACTGCGCCATATTTAGTAATATCGGCAGCAAATTCCTTTGAAGTGCCTGCACCAGCTGATGTAAAGGCGATGTCTACGTCTTTAAAGTCGTCGTTGTGCTGAAGGAGTTTTACTGTGTATTCCTTACCGCGGAAGGTGTATTTTGTTCCAGCACTACGTGTAGAACCAAAGAGTAAGAGATTGTCGATAGGAAAATCGCGTTCGGCCAATACGCGGAGAAATTCTTGGCCCACGGCACCACTGGCACCAACGATAGCTACATTCATATTGTTTGTATAGAAGTAAGGAATATTTGTATACCACTTCCTTTTAGAAAGTATAATACAAAAACTTCCTGCATATAGTTTGATTTCGTTTAAGTATAGAGCATGGTATTTGCTCTTTGTATTTGCTGCAAAATTACAATTTTTTATTGAAAATGGTGTACATAAAGGCTTTTATGATTGTATAGACAATACAAGTGAATAAAAATTTGCAATTTTGCAGTCAATATGCAGTATTAACTGCTTGTGGTTCACCCTTTTAAATCTCATTTTACCTTGATAACAGACCCTACTTGGATATTTTTGATAGTGCTTGGCATCATTCTTTTTGCCCCGATGCTGCTAGAGCGTTTGCGTATACCCTCAATAGTGGGCATGATATTCGCAGGCATACTCATTGGACCTCATGGCTTTGGGGTGTTAGAGCGCGACGGCAGTTTTGAGTTGTTTGGCAAGGTTGGACTTTATTACATTATGTTCCTTGCCTCGCTCGAGATGAACTTGCAAGATGTGCAACGCATGAAAGGGCGTGCTCTTACTTTGGGCTTGCTCAGTTTTGCCATACCTCTCACTTTAGGCTTTGCTGCCAACACCTTGCTTGGCTATGGAGTAGCGGCAGCCACGCTGATGGCTGCTATGTATGCGTCGCACACGCTCATAGCCTATCCCATAGTGTTGCGCTACGGACTTTCGCGCATTGCAAGCGTTAGTATAGCCGTGGGCGGAACCATCGTTGCCGATACGCTCACACTGCTTGTTCTTGCAGTAGTAGGTGGTATGTTTAAGGAGCATGTAACGGGGCTATATTGGGTATGGCTTGTTGTCAAAGTAGTGCTGTTAGGCTTAGTTATTGTGTACACCTTTCCACGCATTGGTCGTTGGTTCTTTAGACGATATGATGAGAGTGTTGTGCAGTATGTATTCGTACTATGCTTAGTTTTTTTAGGTGCAGGTTTGATGGAACTTGTAGGCATGGAGGGTATATTGGGGGCGTTCCTTGTAGGTCTTGTATTGAATAGGCTGATACCGCCATCTTCTCCCTTAATGAGCCATATTGAGTTTGTGGGCAATGCACTATTTATCCCTTATTTCTTGATAGGAGTAGGCATGCTCATCAATTTGGGTGCACTTGTAGAGCATGGTAGCGCCATCATCGTGGCTTGCGTAATGGTAGCCGTAGGTTTGTCAAGCAAATGGTTGGCAAGTGCACTCACACAAAAGATATTCAAGATGTCGTCTTCCGACCGTCTTATCATGTTCGGGCTTACAGGCTCGCGTGCCGCTGCAACATTGGCTGTAGTGTTGGTGGGATATGGCATTATTCTGCCCGATGGCAGTAGGCTTTTGGGCGAGGATGTACTTAATGGTGCTATGGTGTTAATCCTTGTTACCTGTGTGGTGAGTTCGCTTGTTACCGAAAATACGGCACGTCGTATGGCAGTTAAACAGCAGCTTTCTGCTGTATCAGCCACCTCTGACAGTACTTCCTCAAACGATGAAAAACTCGACCGCATACTCATTGCCCTCAACAATCCCGACTCGCTTCCAGGCCTTGTAAGCCTTGCCCTCATGCTTCGCACGCCTCACACTGTGGCGCCCATTATGGCGCTCAATGTTGTGCTCGATAACAATCCCTCAGCCCGTCAGCAAGGCGAAGAACAACTTGATAAAGCAGTCAAGATGGCTTCGGCTACCAATTTGCGCATACAGCCCTACCAACGTTGGTCGGTCAATGTTGTAAGTGGCATATCGCACACTATGAAAGAGCGTGCCGTGAGCGACCTTGTGCTTGGCTTGCACCATAAAGTACGTATTTCCGACTCTTTTTATGGCAAATTGGGCACCGACTTGCTTGCTGCTATCGACCGTCAGATATTCATTTACCGCTCTACCATTCCGCTCAACACAGTGCAGCATATCCAGTTGTTAGTACCTCCCAAAGCTGAGTTTGAGCAAGGTTTTAGTCATTGGCTTAACCGCGTAGCACTTTTGGCGCAGCAACTCACTTGTGGCATTAGTGCCTATTCGTCGGGCGAAACACTCACGGCTATAGAGCGCTATTATGCCAAGGAGCAAAAGGGCATGCCTATGCTTTGCACCGAGTATAGCTTGTGGAACAACCTCATAACTCTTGCACACAACTCTCGTCAAGACCACTTGATGATATTTGTATGTGCGCGTCGCGGCACCATCTCTCATCATGCTTATATGGACCATCTGCCCGACCAAATAGAGCGCTATTTCTCATCCAGAAACGTGTTGCTTGTATATCCTGAGCAGCCGTTTGCTAATTGACGAGAGATGGTATTAAGCTTAAAAAGTATTGGCAAACTTCACTTTATCAAAATCATTAAATTAGTTATAGATGGCAGAGAAAAACAAATATGGACAATATTTTACTATCAAGCTTATTGCAGACTTTATGGTGTCTTTAATTTCACATACTAAGGATTGTGATGTGCTTGAACCATCTTGTGGTAAAGGGGTTTTCTTAGATAGTCTACAAGAGCAACATTTTATAAACCTATCTGCATATGAAATAGATAGTACATTAAAAACAAATCATAATTTTGTAATATACAAAAGCTTCTTATCTGTCCCCACATCAGAGAAATATGATGTAGTTATTGGTAATCCTCCATATATACGTTGGAAAAACATTGAACCAGAATTAAAATTTGAATTGGAAAAATGTTCTTTATGGAATAAATATTTCAACAGTCTCTGTGACTATCTGTTTATCTTTATTTTAAAAAGCATTGAACATTTAAACGAAGGTGGAGAGTTAATATTTATTTGTACTGAATATTGGCTTAATACCACTCATTCTGCCACATTAAGGAATTATATGTGTCAGCATGGGCATTTCACTGAAATATATCATTTTAAAGAAGCACCTTTATTTGAAAATGTAACAGCATCATTCATTATATTCAAATTTATAAAGAGTAGACAGAAAAAAGGCACAATTAGATTTTATAACTACAACAAACTCAAAGGTCTTCCTACTGCTAAAGAATTAGCAGACAGAAGCTGCTTTGATGTTGAAGATATACCACACTTTCAAGAAAACAGCCGTTGGATCTTAGCTTCAAGTGATATTCAAGACAACTTGGCTAAGTTTGAAGCGGCATGTACCAAACCTGCTACAGATTTTTTTTCCACAAGTATATATCGAATAGGCGATTTCTGCGAAATCGGTAATGGTATGGTATCGGGTTTAGATGCAGCTTTTCAAATAGAAGAAACAGACAACTTAAATGAAGATGAAAAGAATCATCTTATCACTGTGATGAAGGCTAAAAATCTATGTCCATACAAAAATAAAGATGTTACCAAATATATATTTGTACAAGAAAACATAAACGAAGAAATGTTTGCAACAAAGTATCCACACTTTGCAGCACACTTTGAGCCTTTTATAGATAAACTAAATAATAGATATAGCTATAATAAGGACATACCCTATTGGGAATTTGTATTTCCTCGTAACCAAAAACTATTTGAATGTAAAGATGCAAGAATTTTTGTACCTTGCAAAGAACGTATATCAAATAAGAACTTCTTTCGTTTTTGCTACGCTTCGTCTGACTGTTACCCTACCCAAGATGTAACTGCTATATTTAAAAAGAAAGTGTGCAAAGAATCAATTGAGTATCTTCTAGCTTACTTAAACAACGAACGGGTATTTAATTGGTTAGGCTTAAACGGCATAGTAAAAGGTGCAATCGTTGAATTTTCAGAGGCTCCAATTGCAAGCATTCCCTATAGACCTATCAATTGGGACAATAGTCAAGAAGTTCAAATACATCACAATATAACCGATGAAGTTAGAAAATACTTAGATGATTCTAATGATTATCATATAAGAATAATTAATAACCTTTTCGATACTTTGTTTTATGAACAACATTGACTTTTCTTTTATTGTTTCTTCAATGAAACACATAAAAGTGGATAGACCTAACAAAGTGACCAATGGAACGTTGTCAGGACACGCTGCCGGTGAACCATTTGAAAAATGTGTATACCATATATTAAAAGACAAATATCCCAAATGCATTTTCAAGCAATATGAGTATTTAAACGACATTTTCTTGAAGCATCCCAAGTATATAACAGTTGAGCAACGATATGCTTTATTTAATTCGCCAACAGCTTTATTCTTGTTCAGTCGTGGTGACAAGGCTACGAAAGAGTGGAGTCCACAAAACATCTTTGAGGAGAAGCAAAATGATACGGCAGACATAGTGTTTTATCAAAATGGCTTTTATGATATCATAGATGTCAAGACGCGAAATATGAGTAAAACGGCTATGCCTCCTAACATTATATCTGCTTATAAATTGGCAAAGATGTGTGCAAACATGATTGATAATGAAGAGTATGATAATATCAACATAGACTATGTAGAGGTTGATTGGATAGAGCATAAAAACAAACTTGAATGCATAAATGCTCATCATGCAGCTTTGTTTAAGGCACATCCAGAGGAGTTATACATTAATTGGACTGCAGCTATGCAAATACAATTCCATGTTTGCGATTTAGACCAGTCATGGAGTGGAACTAAAGAACAGTGGGCAAGGCATTATTTAAAGGTATTTGTTGATAGTGCTGAACGCAGATGCGAAAGAATGCGTGAGATGTATATTACTCCTTTTTTAAAATATATAACACATACTTACCACACAAATAAGAGTTACATAAAATGAAATTAAAACACTTTGCTTTAAGCATTATTGCAGCATTATTGCAGCTTATCTGTGCAATGGAATTACCCCTTCTAATGCGCATGCTGCTGAACTAACGAGAAGGAACCTGCAACTTTTCTACCTGTGATGAAAATCACCATAGATGGGGCAATAACTAAGGAAATGGATTATACCAACGGCACTATGCAACTTACCGACGAGAGTGGACATGTGGTGGCTCTCAAGGCAAAGTTTCGTACGCGTGGTGCTACGGCAAGACAGTACTTAATGAAACCATCGCTCAATATGAAGTTGCGCACAGACGATTATTCGTCTTCGCAAGACTCTATGCTACTTGGCATACGTTCAATATCAAAATGGATACTTGATGCAATGGCTATAGACCGCATCTGTATGCGCAATCGCGTGGCAATGGATGTATGGAATGCCTATTCGCATTTGCCATACAATACCGATTTTGGCGCACGTAGCGGTACAAGCGGACGTTTCATTGAGGTATATATCAATGATGAGTATAAAGGCATTTATTGCTTGAGCGACATGATTAATCGCAAGTTGCTGCAACTTAAAAAGTATGACGAGGTTAAAGGGCGTGTTCGTGGTGTGCTTTATAAAAGCGGAACAGAGGACATTGCTGACCAAAACAACCGTAACTTTACCGATGATTGGTCTGCCGCAACTATTTCGTGGCACAATGCTTGGGAACTTAAAGAGCCCGACGACCATCTTTGTCAGGAGGCTTGGCAACCACTTATCGACCTTTACGACAACCATAATAGCTATGCAGATGTCAAGAAATATTTCTTTCTTGACAATTTGGTAGACTATCAGCTTCATGTTATGGCTTTTGGTATTCAAGATAATTGGGGCAATAAAAACCATTTCTTTTCTATACGCAACATGCAGAAGGACATTGATGATGCTGATCCTACCGAAGCTGCACGTCGTAAATGTATTGTTTCGCCTTGGGATCTTGATGTTGCACTTGGTGGTAAATATAATGGTACAGCCTACGATGGCAAGGGATATACCGAATGGGTACCGCGCGATATTGTAAAGAATGGAGGCTTCTATCCCTTTAGCATTTGCCAAGGACAAGCAGAGTATAAGCAGATGCTCAAGGCGCGTTGGGAGGTGCTACGCAATGGTGCTTTGTCAAAAGATAGCATCAACCATAGACTTGAGACTTACCGCGATTTGTTTGTTAATAGTGGCGCATGGCAACGCATGGTAAGTCATTATAAAACGCAGACAACTAAGCCCTTGTATGTAGAGGACCTTGCAAAAGAAATTAGCTATATTGAAAATTGGTATGCACAACAATATGCGCTTATGGACACATATTTTGGCGTAAACACTGCTATTAACAATGTTGTTATAGACAATGAGAATGCTTGTGATGATGCAATCTATTCATTAGAGGGTATACGCCTTGACCATGCACCTGAAAAAGGACTTTACATTCAAGGTGGAAAGGTTAAGATTAAGCGATAAACATTAGATATAGAGGGGCTTACCTTTAATGCCATCTTTTGTAAATTTTGCAATATAACCAACTAAAAAAGTGCGTCTTATGACTCTGCTTAATGTAGAGAGTCATAAGACGCATTGTTGTTATATAAATCTTTAAAAGTATAAAAACGCTTTTTTTAATCCTCGTCGTCGGCAGTCCAATTGTCTGAACTCCAACCTTGACCATTTGAGAGTACTTGGTCTTCGCTTGTAACAGTGCTATCGCCACCAATGGCAAGGCTTTGAGCCATCATGCCTTCGCTGGCAAAGTTGATAATGGTTGATGAGGGCTTAGAATATGTTTTCTTCATGGTGTGTTCGTTTTTTATGTAATGAGTATATGTTATATGCTTATTGAATGTAAAATAAGGTTTGGTTGCAATGGTGATGATAGTTGCATCGTCCATGCAACCAAACTCTTATGTATTTTTTACTTTATGAAAACCTTCTTACCATTGTTAGTAACGAAGATGCCGTTAGATGGGTAGAGCACGCGACGGCCTTGGAGGTCGAAGTATTGAGTGCTTTCAGTCTTACCAACAACTGCGCTATTTACGCTAGTAGTAGTGCCACCAAAGTGGAAAGCAAGTGCATTACCCTCGGCCGAAGCAACCTCTGTTGCAGCAAGGAATGCCTTGTTAGCAGGAACAGTGGTGAGTTCGCTCTTCAAGAGTGCAGCTTGACCATCGCTGTTCTTTGCAAGTACGTAAGTGTCGTTAGCTTCAAAGCCTTCGCGCTTAGCGGTAGTAGCAGAGAGTTTGTTGCCAGAGATAGTCTTATCGCTAGTAGAGATTTCGAAGTTGGCAGTAGTTGCACCTTCGTGGTAGATAATTGCACCTGTGTTGGCAGGGATAATGCCACCTTCGATTTCGGTGAGTTCAAGTGATCCGTTGTCAGTAGAAGTACCGATAAATGCTTTAACACCCTCGGGGATAGTTACTGCAAATGGGAAACCTACTGTAGCGTAGTTGCTTTCGCCAATAGCTACGGGGATGGTAGTTACCTTCTTAATTTTCCACCAGCTACCTTTGTCAGCATCGTGGTTGCCCTGATAGTCGGCTACGATGGTGTTTTGGTCGCCTTGGAAAGCGTTGAGGCGGTGGTCACCGCTCTTGAGGATGAAATCAACCTTAGAGTCGAGTTGTTGGAAAGTGATGGCACCTGCCGAAGCTGTATCAACATCTGTAACGCCTACTTTTACCTCAGAAATAGCGCTAAGTCCGCGGCCTGTGTTGGCATTGATAACCTTGTAACCACCTTCGCCATTGGGTTCAAACTTCCAAAGTTGTGGCACGATAGCATCGTTCTTAGTTGTACGATTAAGTGTTTTAGCTTCGGTTGCCTTACCATCTTTGCCTACAGTAACGCTTTCGGTAGAGATGTAGGCTTTGTTGATGCTATTACTACTGATGATTTGGTAGTAAGCATTGATGTCGGGAGTTGTAGAACTTGGTGTATTGGTCAAGGCATTTAGAGCTTGGTTAATAGCCTTGTAGTTCTCAATAGTTGTGGCACTTGCGGCGTCAGCTGCAATCTTAGCAACCTCGGTAGCACTATAGTAGTGTCCGAGCAACGATTCGTCGGCTGCTGTTTGTGCAGTTGCTACTTGTGAGCCAATGCTACTTTGTAATGACTTCAATACGTCTGCTACAACAAAGCGTGAGCCACCATCGGTAGTAGAGTTGCTATGAGCCCAAGTGCCCAAGTTTGATGAACAGTGGTCGCCAATGCAATAACTTGTCCCAGGGAGTTTAAGGCTAAAGCCCGAACCATTTTGAATAGCTACAAACTCTGTTGCTTCGTCCTTAGTGACAAAGGTAGTTTTATTGTTGCTCTCTACAGCCTTGAGGTATTTGCCAGTGAGCTTATTAGCCACCTTTACGCCATAGTTGCTTTCAACAAACTTCCAGTCGGCATCGCCATTCAATATTTGGTCGGTCGATGGGGTGGTGCGCGATGCTACGTTGTCGTTGCTGCTATTAGCTACAAGGTAGTAGCCAGCTTGACGAACGTTCATGGTGTACCATGTTTCACTATCGTCGGTTGAGAAAGTGAAAGGAATGTTGTCGCCTTTAGTGTAAGCAACCGTGAATGCGTTGTTGGTTTCGCTTATTATCTTGTCCTCGTTGGTGATTGACAAGTTGTAGTAGAACGACATGTTGGCAGGACGGCTTGGAATAGTAGCTTCTGTTCCTACTAATGCACTCGCTTTCGATGTTGTATGGTCTGGTAAGTTGTAAGTAACATCTATAACATCGTTCACTTTGTAGAACGCAAATTCTACAACTGTGTGGTTGGCTGTTGTCACACCACCGCCGTCCCATAATGACGCATTTGATTCTTTGCCGTCATTGTTGAAGTGTATAAAGCAATGGTCGCTATATTTACCTTCAAGTCCTGTGTCGTAAAGCAAAATGCCATTATCAAGGACTTCGCCTTGTGCGTCAGAAGGAATTTCAGTATAATAAAAATGGCCTGCATTTCCTTCGGTTGTAGCATTTTTGAAGTTCTGCCCTCTGTCTTTATCATGAGGCATATAACCATTCGTACCTACGCATTGCAAGGTAAAGTAACCTGTGTTTTCATCTTTAACGAGTTTGAATACATAGGTTAAATCTGTAGAAGTTGCAGGGTCGTAGTTAGGAGTCTGACGGAAGGGACGCCCTGTATCGCTTGCATTATGGTGCAAATAACCCGTAACGCCACGTCCGTGGGTCTTCAGCACATAATAACCATTAGTAAGTTCAGAGGCTTGTGTAGGTGTTGTGTCTACATCGAATGCTGAAGCTGGGATAGAAAGCATCCACGAGGCTGCAGCAAGCATGAAATACGAAGTAATTTTTTTCATATTGATTAAGGATTAAAGTTTTCTGTTTATTTAAGGAGATAGGTTTAGTTTTTATAATATGTTTTTGATGAAATCAGTTCTAATATATATGGTAATGCATGTATGCATTACGTACTAAAATTGTGCCAAATGCGTATGCATTAAAATTCATTGGCAAATATAAGAATATTTATTTTATTATACCAACGAAATGAAACAAAAAAGGCTTTACTCTTCTAATTTTGTAATGTCTGATTACATAAATAGTGAGTAAAGCCTAAATAAAAGTATAAAACAAAGGGGCGAAATGAAATGGATATGCATAAATACTTTGCATATTTATAGATTATGCATAGGGTGGGGGACTTATCCCTATGGGGTTGTATGCCTCACTTCACCACAGTGGCCTTAACGATGCGAATGTCGTCGAATGGGCGATCGTGCTCGTCGCGAGCTGCCCACTGAATGAGGTCGGTAACGTCGAAACCCTCAACAACCTCGCCAAACACGGTGTACTGCCCATCGAGATGGGGCGCACCACCAAAGGTGCGATAAATCTCTTTGATGGCAGGGGTGAGGCGCACGCTGTTGCCAGTAACGGAGTCGAGGCGTTGTTGTACCTTGTCGAGCATGTCGGTGGTAAAAATTTGTCCTGTAACGATGTAGAATTGTGAGCAAGATGAGCGGCGCTCAGGGTTTTGCTCATCACTCTCGCGTGCGGCAGCCAATGCGCCACGACGATGAAAATGTTGTGGAAAGCGGATTTCGGCGGGCAACGTGTAAGGTTCGGGCGAGTCGCCAAGCAACTTGCCCTCAGAAGCATTGCGACTTGCAGAGTCGCCAGCTTGAATCATAAAGTCGGGGATAATGCGGTGAAAGAGCAATCCGTCGTAAAAACCCTCGCGCACCAGTTTTAAAAAGTTGTCGCGATGAATGGGAGTGTCGTTAAATAGTTTTACGCGGATGTTGCCTTTGGTGGTTTCGAGCATTACCTCGTGCTCAATGCTGTCGGCTGGTAGTTGTTGCGAAAAACAAGGCGCAATGTTGCCAACAATGCAGCATGCTGCCAATATTGTTTTCTTCAGAAAGTTCATGTTCTTATAATGTTGTTTTTGTTGTTGCAAGTTGTGCATCCTAATGCTCATGAGTGCGTTCGTTTTCATCAGCAATTAGTTTGCCCCAATTTATTGAAATAATGAGCAAATATGCTTAATATGCTGATAATCAATGCGTTGTGCTTGCTTGTGGCACTAATTTCAGCCTTTTAAATGCTCAAAAAGCACTTATTTAGAGCTTAAAATACGTATCCTTACACCACAAGGATACGTATCCTTACCCCCTAAGGATACGTATTCTTACTACCTAAGGATACGTATTCAGTTAGTGTAAGGATACGTATCCTTACACTGCCATCATGGTCTTGAGTCCTCAAAAAGCTCCAAATGTTAAAATTTTAACATTTATCTGAGAGGTTGAGAATGTCAATAAAAGTTACCAAAATGTTCAAACGAAGAGAGCATTTTGTACTCCAGATGGAGGGCCCTTATCCTATGTGTTATGTTGTCCCTTCGGGACTTGAACTTTTAGAAAATTCCTGTAAGAATTACCTTATATAGGGGATATGGGCTTGTTCCTATGGCGCTTGTTTATGATTATTGAATTGAGCATGTTTCATGACCAAACATATTGTTCGTTTATGCCAACCTTATACAGTTTGCAAATCCTTCGAAATTCATCTTGAAAAGAAATCTTTTTATGATGCTCTTCCTGGTTGTTGATGTAATCCGTTACCACTTGTACATGATTTTTGCTTATGCTAAATGCTCCATATCCATCTTGCCATGCAAATATGGAAAGTTTCGTTCCGTAGTTGCTATTTATCCAATGTGAAGCGGACGATTTGACAATACGTACGATATCTGACAATGCTTTTGACTTATCAAGGCAAAATAGAATATGTACATGGTTGTAGGTCCCTCCCACAGATATTATTGGGCAATGATTATTTTTGAATATTTCAGCTATGTAGGAATGTATTTCCGAAAGGTGGCTTTTGGGTAATGAATTGCTTCTGTCCTTTGTTGAAAAGATTAAATGTATATAGTTCTTAACCAATGATTGTGACATGATTCTAAATATTAATCATGGAAGTATACGTGTTGAGCTGAGATGAGGACTAACCAAATTGCCTCCCCCCTCACCCCGTCCGCCCACGTGCCGTGTGCGTCCACCCCTCTCCCCCAAGCAGGGGAGAGGGAGAATGTATTCGTTGCGAATATGAACTTTAGATAGGGGCAAGCCCCTATCCTATGTTATGTCGTCCCTTTGGGACTTATCCTCAAAGCCCTTATGGACTTAATTTTACTTAAGGTGTATACGAACTATTAGGAAAGTCCTGTAAGGACGACCTAATATAGGATAGGGGCTTGCCCCTATCTAAGAAATCCCTTTCCATCCTCAAAAGGTGCCCCCCTCTCACCTTGAGGGGAGAGGGGAACGCAAACCAAAAGGTTTGCAGGGGAGTGGGGTGGAATATAGATGAGAATTAACCAATTAGTTTCCTCCTCACCCCGTCTGCTCACGTGTCGTGTGCGTCCATCCTTTTTTTCCCTTCCCAAGCAGGGGAGAGGGAGAATGTATTCGTTGCGAATATGAACTTTAGATAGGGGCAAGTCCCTATCCTATGTTATGTTGTCCCTTCGGGATTTATCCACAAGACTTTAATGGACTCAATTCTACTAAATTATTATATGAGCCTATTAGGAAAGTCCTATAAATAGGATAGGGACTTGATTTCTATTTAAAGATTTCTTCTCCAATATCTGTTTGCATCTAAATCTTATCCAACCCCTTTGTATACTTTAGCCAATAATATTTCAATGGATTTTTGTGCTTAAGCATTTTCCACGGACGACTTTGGTGCGGACGATGGATAACGGGCAATGAGGTGAAGAGATAATTGTGGAAACCATTATTGAGCGACTCGTGTGAGATGGTAACGTCAAACCAATTCTTCTCGGGGTTGAGCTGTGTAAAACTATAGTCAGCCATGAGCGCGGGCGTGAGCAATGAGCAGCAAAAACTGCAATGCTTCTTTACGTTGATTACTTGGTTCTCTTTGCCACGAGCATAGAGATAGGGGTAATTGATGTTGCCCTCGTCGTCTACGGTAACAGAGGCAGCAATGCCGCAATCAGCACGTTGCAGTGCACCATCGTAGAGCGACTGCAAGGTGTGGGGCTGCACCACCACGTCGCTCTCTACGATGCACAAGGCTGCATCGGCAGCAAGAGCCTCGCGTTGTGCCGTTTGCAACACCAATAAGTAGTTGGGTGAGGGGTGCGAAGTTAGGTCGCTCAAATTGACCAACCGAAAGCCCATCTCTTGGGAAGCTTGCGCAAGACGCGCTGTGTTTTCGGCAGTAGAAAAATCATTGTATACGGTGTAGGTAAAAGGCACATCGATGTGGCTATCAAGCACAGCACGAATGGTTTGAAGTGTAGAATCGATAGAGTCTTTTACAGGAGTAATGATGTGCAATTCTTTCATTTGCAATAATAATGGAGTTGCGATGTGATTAAGTAATGGCACAAATGTACGTAATTTTCATGATAAAAACTTATCTTTGCAGCATAATTAGCGATGTGGCAACTTGTAATCGGGCAATAGCCACATGCAAAATAGAAAGATAGAAAAGCAATAAAATAATGTCAGAAAACTATAGTTTAAGCCATCTAAAGGAACTTGAAGCGGAGTCAATACACATTATCCGCGAGGTGGCAGCAGAGTTTGAAAACCCTGTGATGCTTTATAGCATAGGCAAGGATTCGAGTGTGATGGTACGCTTGGCAGAGAAAGCTTTTGCCCCTGGTCGTCCACCATTCCCATTGATGCACATCGACTCTAAATGGAAATTTAAGGAGATGTTGCAATTTCGCGATTGGTATGCCAAAGAGCACGGATGGCGCTTGATTGTAGAGAGCAACATGGAGGCTTTCAAAGCAGGCGTGGGCCCCTTTACACATGGTTCTAAGGTGCACACCGATTTGATGAAAACACAAGCTTTGTTGCATGGCCTTGACAAATACCACTTCGATGCAGCCTTTGGCGGTGCACGCCGCGATGAAGAAAAGAGCCGTGCTAAGGAACGCATATTCTCCTTCCGCGATCAGTTTCATCAATGGGACCCAAAGAACCAGCGACCCGAACTTTGGGATATCTATAATGCCCGTATTCATAAGGGCGAGAGCATACGTGTGTTCCCATTGAGCAACTGGACAGAACTCGACATTTGGCAATACATCCGTTTGGAGAACATACCCATCGTGCCACTATATTTTGCTAAAGAGCGTCCCACGGTAGAGATTGATGGACAACTCATTATGCCCGATGACGACCGCTTGCCAGAGCAGTATCGCGACCAAATAAAAATGCGCAAAATACGCTTCCGTACTTTAGGTTGTTGGCCACTCACAGGTGCTATTGAGAGCGAAGCTGACACCATAGAGAAGATTGTAGAAGAAATGATGACCACGACAAAGAGTGAACGCACCACACGCGTTATCGACTTTGACCAAGAGGCATCTATGGAACAAAAGAAGCGCGAAGGATATTTTTAATAAATTGAATAGTTTGCCTAAAACGAATTTTATAGATAAGTAAGTGAACAAGTATATTTTGTTTACTTACTTATTCTGTTTATAAAAGGACCTTGATTATGAATAGATGCACTGCTACAATACTATTGCTCTTGTGTGGTTTTATGCTAAAGGTAGTGGCACAAGTATACGTGCCCCTTAGTGGCAACGTGAATGCAGAAACGTGCCTTGTAGGTTCGGTGAGCGGTGATGGTGAGTTGTACTTTCTATCGGCTGCTACCGAAGGAAAATCTACAAGTAAAATGAAGGCGGTGAAACTATCAACCGACGAGAAAGGTCGCGTGGTGGCAACAGATGATTGCTTGTGGAAGGTGGAACTGGTGGGTACGACCCAATTGCGCTTGCGCTCGCTTACTGCAGAGGCATATTTAAGCAGAAAAGGCGATGATAAACTTGATTTGATGTTGGCGAGCAATGCCAATAAATTGTGCGACTGGCTTTATGACCAATCAGCAGACAATAGCCTGCATCTTTATGCTACAAGCGATAGAAATAGGCAATTGTCTGTAGATTTAAATACCAATGGCTCTTCATCATTTGCCAACTATTCAACATCGTATGTTAGGGAGAGAAGTTTAACCTTTTATCATGCATCAACCCTCAGCGAAGGCTGTAATGTATGGCCACAACCTAACGAAGAGGTGTGCTTAACCACTAACGATATGCAGCAAGCATGTGCTTGGGGTGGTGGAGTGGTTTCGTGTAGCGACGCTGCACTCATGAATGGACATATAGCACCATTTAGCGATTTGCAAACTTGGACGATAGAGTTTGTTGCTGATGGAAACAATCAGTTCTATCTGAAGAGTGGTGATAAATACCTATCGTACGAGATAACCCCAACCAACCAAAAGTGTGCTTGGACAATAAGGGATGGATATATCTGTACCACAGATGACGAACCGCGCTATTTAGACTATGACGGAGGAACGTGGCGTGTGGCTGCAGATGCCTCTGAGCTTAGCCAGTGTATACGCTTATGTAAGGTAGAAACTGCACCAACAAAAAATGTAACAGCCCAACAAGTATATGTGCTGAATGGGGGATGGACATCGTCGACTCTTGCAAATTGCTCCTTTGAAGATGTACGGTGCATAGATTTAACACATATAAGTTTGCCGCGCCATTTGCAAAACTTTAAGTACATCAACAACGATAGTAATATACCCATCTTTATAAAGGAGAGCGAGCGCGAAGCACTCCTAAACAATACATGGAGATTTGTGGTAACCTGTGCCGAAACATCTAACAAGCTCTACGATAGCCATTTGATGTTAGCAGATAAAAAGCCTTTTTTTACAGATCGTTCGTTTACGGTAGAGGCGGGGCAAATCGTTTATCAGCGCATAGAGCAACCTACAGACCGCTGGCAAACCCTATCCATTCCGTTTAAAGCCAAAACGGTGAGTGGCAGCTTTTATCAGTTGAAGAATATAGCGGACGAAAATATTACATTTGCCAAAACCGAATTGTTAGATGCTGATTGCGGATACATCGTGTGTCCAAACAATAGCGGCATAATAGCAGTAGCGGCCGATGCGTGCACAATAAATAGCAACGCAAATGTTGCCGCAAACTTAAAGGGTACGAACGAAGTGCTTAAAGTAGATAACAATGAACACGCAATATATATGCTCCACTCAGTGTCGCAATCTTTTAAGCGAGCTGCAAAGGGAAGTCTGTTATATCCCTTTAGGGCGTACATAACCCCTACAACAACTTTATCGAAAATGAATATAAAGCTGATTAAATAAGGGCGATGTTAAGACAGAAACAAGTGAAAACATGCTGTAGTGGCTGTGCTATACCACAAAAAATAAAGTTTTCTGAAAAAAAATAGAGGAAAAGTTTGGTGCGAAGAAAATAATGTCTAACTTTGCACCCGTTTCCAAGAGACATTTGCACAACGGCTTAATTGCTATGCGTGTGAGTGACTTTCTTGAAGGAGACAAGGGCAAATACCAGAGTGGCCAAATGGGGCAGACTGTAAATCTGCTGGGTTTACCTGCGGTGGTTCGAATCCATCCTTGCCCACCACTCGCGGAAGAGGAGAACGCTTCCAAATAGCG
>DJEH01000016.1 GCA_002431845.1 Prevotellaceae bacterium UBA5903
ACCACAGGCTTCATCGGTCACGTAGCCCGCTACGCTCTCTCTTCAGCCTATGCTTCTGACACAAACAATGCACAAATTCATATCAATTAATTTTGAACACCTACTTATCACCTACTTATCAGAAAGAACAATTGTTAAACACATTTGTACCAAAACAAAGAAATAATAAATATTTTTTTAGAATAACTTGCTTTAAATCACAGAAAAGCACTATCTTCGTGCAATAATTCGTGTATTACATTTGTAAAACACGAACATAAATAGAGATATGAAGCTACATAAGGGATGAAAATATTGAATAATCGGTTATGCCATTATTAGCTAATAATCAGTACTTTATGTATTGCTTAAGCATCTCTCTAATACATATTTTATATGAGCAATGTCTTTGCAAAATTGGCCTATCGATATTGTAAACCGATAGTCAAAACAACAGACATAAAGTAGAGGAGTTTTTATGACACTGGATAGTTCGAACACTCATTCTACCGCCCACGGAACCAAGCGCTTTTTATTGTCGAAGGGCGCATACCTTTTAAAAGGCAATAGTGTTTCTGGACCAGAAAAACAAACTGGCCCAGTGGTGGAGAAGTATACCTACCATAGTAAATCAAATGATAGAGATGAGCCCCTTTCGTGGTGCTATCTCTTTGTTCATCACAAAAAGGTAAAGGCATTTGAAGAACGTTTAAAAAAAGATGGCCTTACCTATTTTATTCACACCACCATTAAGTATATACACCGAAAAGGTGAGGACGATACCCATTTTAAAAGGGTGATTGTGCAGAGCGTAAGCGGATTAATTTTTTTAAGAGGAAAGCCAAAAGAACTACAAACTTACCTCAACAATAGCTTTCCCGGACAACGTTTATGCCACAATTGTAGCACGGGCAAGGTAGCCCAAATTCCGCACAACCAAATGGAACCCTTTATGCGTGTTGCTAAGTCTGACCCCGACCGCATTCGTTTTCTTTTGCGCCCTTTTGTATTCTATGCACAAAATCATAGTTTGCTGCGAATTACATCGGGCAACTATGCAGGACTCGAGGGTTATGTTGTACGCATAGCACGCGACCGCAAGATGGTGATGGATGTGGGCGGAATGAGCATTGCCATTGGTGGCATTCATGCCGAACATTTTGAGGAGGTAGGGAAAAACGAAGGTAGCAAAATTGAGCGCGCTACCTTTTATAAACGTAACTTGCACGAACGCAATGCGTTCATTGATCGTTATTTTCATCAAGTAAAAACAGCATCCGACATTAAGGCACAAGCCGAGAATATAGAACTTCTGCGTAGGCAAACCATTGCCGACATTGAAGCAGATGACTTGAGCCTTAAAGAAGCCTTTGATATCTATTACTTCATTATTCAAGAAATAGGCTATTATTATGCTCCTATTTTCAGTCGTATGCAAGCCGAACTTGCCCCTATCTTAGTGGCTGGCATGCAAGTTTTGCAAGAGATGAAGTGCTGTATTGCCTGCCTACAAAGCGAAGAAGAACAACAGCGTTGCGAAACAGAATATACCGAACTTGTAACCAATTATGGCTACTTGTTTGAGTAATCAATAGATTTATTTAATGCAAAAAGGGACATAAAAGACGTGTAAAATTTTTTAGTCACGAATTATCGCAAATTATCCTCGAATTTCTTTTTAAAGCATTTATGAACAATTCATGATAATTCGTGTATTCATGTATTTTTTGTGATTTACCCCTTACCATCTAAATCCAATATATATATATGCGTGATTTTAAAGACATTAAGGTCGCCGTAGCTGGCACAGGCTACGTTGGCCTAAGCATTGCGACCCTTTTGTCGCAGCACCACCACGTAACAGCAGTAGATGTTATCCCCGAAAAGGTGGAAAAACTGAATAATAAAATATCACCTATACAAGACGACTATATAGAGAAATATTTGGCAGAGAAGCCCTTGAACCTTACTGCCACACTTGATGGACGTACAGCTTATGCCGATGCCGACTTTGTGGTGATAGCAGCTCCAACAAACTACGACCCTGTAAAAAACTACTTCGACACAAGTCATGTAGAAGAGGTGATAGACCTTGTATTAGAGGTTAATCCCGATGCTGTAATGGTAATTAAAAGTACCATCCCCGTGGGTTACACGCGTAGTCTTTACTTAAAGTATGCACAAAAAGGTGTAAAGAAATTCAATCTGCTTTTCTCTCCCGAGTTCCTTCGCGAAAGCAAAGCTCTATACGATAACCTTTACCCCAGTCGTATCATTGTGGGCTATCCTAAAATGATTAACCTGCCCGACCACGAAGAAGAAAACAAGGCTATTGAATCTGTTACGGATGTAGAGAGTTTGAAAGAAGCTGCCAAAACCTTTGCAGCCCTCTTGCAAGAAGGTGCTATCAAAGAAAACATCCATACCCTCTTTATGGGTATGAAAGAGGCTGAGGCTGTAAAACTCTTTGCCAACACCTATCTTGCCCTCCGTGTAAGTTACTTTAACGAGCTTGATACCTACGCCGAAGTAAAAGGCCTTGACTCAAAAGCCATCATCGAGGGTGTAGGTCTTGACCCACGTATTGGCACACATTATAACAATCCTTCATTTGGCTACGGTGGTTATTGCTTGCCCAAAGACACCAAACAACTCTTGGCAAACTACCAAGATGTGCCACAAAATATGATGTCGGCTATTGTAGAATCGAATAAGACTCGCAAGGACTATATTGCTGATGCGGTGCTTCGCAAGGCTGGTTGGTACGACTATTATAGCAATAATCAATTCGGAAAAGAACCGGGCTCATGCGTGATAGGAGTATATCGTTTGACAATGAAATCAAACTCAGACAACTTCCGTCAAAGTGCTATACAAGGCATTATGAAGCGTATTAAGGCAAAGGGAGCAGAGGTTATCATTTACGAACCAACGCTCGAAGATGGCACCACATTCTTTGGTAGCAAGGTGGTAAATGATTTAGAACAGTTTAAAGCGCAGAGCCATGCCATCATAGCCAACCGATACGATGCTTGTTTGGATGATGTAAAGGACAAGGTTTATACACGCGACATTTTTAGAAGAGATTAAAAACAAATCAAAAAAATATACTTATGAGCATTTTTGCAGGTAAGACCCTTATGATTACTGGTGGTACAGGTTCCTTCGGTAATGCGGTATTGAATCGTTTTCTTCGTACAGATATAGGCGAAATTCGCAT